>JAYUWZ010000447.1:0-3906 GCA_043753265.1 Verrucomicrobiaceae bacterium | reverse complement strand
CCAAGCTGCGGGGCATCGCCGACCGGCTCGTGGCCAAGGTGCGCGAGGACGGCAAAAGCTTTCGCACAGTGACGGTGAAGCTGCGCTACAACGACATGCAGGATGTGTCGCGCGCGACGAGCCTGGAAGAGCCGAGCGACATGGAGCAGGACATCTACCCCCTGCTGCCCGGCCTGGTAAAAAAAGCGTGGGAGCGGCGCGTGAGTATCCGCATGGTGGGGCTGCGGCTCACGGGGATCTATGGGGGGGTCTTCCGCACGGAGCTGGCGCTGGATGAGCAGGCACGCAAACGCGAGAGCGAACGGCGGCTGGCGCCTGTGCTCGATGCGCTGCGCGGCTCCCACACCATCATGCGCGGTCACGACCTGTGGCTGAAACGGCAGAAGGAAAAGCCACGCGATGAGATTCCGAAACCGGAGGCACCGCAGGCCGCAGAGACTGGGAGGGAGGAGCCTGCCGTGGCGGGGACCAATCCTGAAGGGATTGCAGCATACAGCGAAGGGTTGCGAGGAACGAGCTACCCTGGAACCTCCGTCCTCAGAGAAACAACCCCGAAGTGGGTTGAATCAGGTTCCGTTTTGCCGCCGGGAATCGACTCAGACAATCGCTCCAACCGTACCAGTCGCCTCATCCACCGCGTGCGCGATTTTGCGCCACTGAATATCAAAAGTTTCTACAGCTTCATGGACTCCGCGCTGTCGATTCGGTCCATCATCGAGACGGCGTGCGAAAGGAAGATCGAGGCCGTGGCCATCACCGATCCAAATTTGCACGGGGCGGTGAAATTTGCGGAGGCGGCGGCGAAATTTGGCATCAAGGCCATCATCGGCGCGGAGGTCGCGGTGGAGGGCGAATCGCACCTGCTCTATGTGCAAAACAAGGTGGGATACGAAAACCTGTGCCGCCTGCTCTCGCTGCCCGCTGTGTCGCGCCGCCTGCTTGCGGAGCATCGTGATGGCTTGATCGAGGCGGATCCCGCGCACGTCGCACTGCCGGAGATTCGCTATCTCCATCGCGCGGATCGGCAGAAGTTCGACATCATCCAAAGCATCCGCACGCTCACCCGCCTGAACGAGTCTCATGCGGACAAGCGCCGGGACGATTTCCACTGGCCCACGGCCGAAGAAGTCGCCGCGCAATGGAACGCGGACGCCATTCGCGAGACGCACCGGATTGCGGAGCGCTGCGATTTCCAATTTGCCGGTCGCGAGTTGAACTTCCCGCAGTACGCGCCGGAGGATGGCACCACGCCCAGAGAGTTTCTGGAGCACCTCGCCATGAAAGGCCTGCGCGAACGCTACGGCAGCGAGGCCTACAAACGCGAAGAGCAACTGCGCACGGAGCTCGGCATGATCGCCATGGTCGGCTACGAGGAATATTTTCTCACCGTCTGGAGCCTGCTGCAGGAGTGCAAAAAGCTCGACATCGAGTGGATCACCCGGGGTAGCGCGGCGGATTCACTGGTGTGCTATTGCCTGCGCATTTCGGATGTGTGCCCCGTCCGCTTCGAGCTCTACTTCCAGCGCTTCCTGAATCCCGCGCGCATGAAGCTGAAGAAGTTGCCGGATATCGACATCGACTTCGCGCATGACCGCAAGGACGACGTGCTGAATTTGCTCTTCGCCCGCTATGGCAGGGAGCACGCGGCCATCGTGGGCGGCTTCAGCACCTACCAGGGTCGCTCGGCCATCGCGGATATCGCGAAGGTGCTGGGCGTCTCGGAATTTCAAATCCGCCGCCTCACCGAGCACGTCCCGCGCACGAATGCCCGGGATGTGGCCGTGGCCGTGGCCACGAGCAAGGAATGCCAGATGAGCCCGTGGCAGGAAAACCCCTACAACGTGGCGCTGGAGATGGCGGGGTTTCTCGATGGCTTTCCCCGCCATGCCAAGATGCACCCTTGCGGCATCGTGATTGCGCGCGATGCCATCACCGCGCACGTGCCCACTTTCACGAGCGCGAAGGGCTATGCCACCACGCATTTCGACATGGACTGCGTGGAGCGCGTGGGCCTGGTGAAAATGGACATCCTGGCGCAGGGTGGCCTCGCGGTGATTCGCGATACGCTGGCGATCCTGGCGCAGGAAGGGCGCACGCCGGATTTGCAAAATCTCGGCGAGTGGGACGACGCCGGGATATGGAAAATGATCGCCAGCGGTGGTGCGCGTGCGGTGCATCACATCGAGAGCCCCGCGATGATCAGCCTCGCCCGCATGTGCGATGTGAAGGATATCGATTGCCTCATCGCCATCGTCTCCGTCATCCGCCCCGGCGCGGCGAATGGCTTGAAGAAGGAGCAGTTTGCGCGGCGGGCCCGCGGAATGGAGGCCCCCGACTACACGCACCCGAGCCTGGAGAACGCCCTGCGCTCGACTTACGGGCTGGTTGCTTACGAAGAGCACATCCTGCAAATCTGCGACGATTTTGCCAAAATGGATGTGGGCGTGGCGGATGAATTACGCCGTGCGCTGGCGAAGGAAAAGATCGAGGTGGTCGATGCGCTGAAGCCGAAGTTCGTGGAGTGCGCGGCAGCGCAGGGGCACGCGCCGGAGGACATCGAGAAAGTCTGGCAGCTCGTATACGGCTTTCAGGGCTACGCCTTTTGCCGCTCGCACAGCACGGCCTATGGCATCGAGGCGTACCATGGCGCGTATCTCAAAAAGTATCACCAGCTCGAGTTTCTCTCCTGCGTGCTGTCGAACGGGAAGGGTTTCTATTCTACCTTTGCCTACACGCTCGAGTGCCGGCGGCTGGGGATTCAATTTTTGTCGCCGGATGTGAATCGGTCGGGGTTCGCATTCACGCCTGAGCGCTGTGACGACAGAGAGTATATCCGGGCACCGCTGCACCGTATCAAGGGGCTCACCGCCGCCACGCTTGCCCGCTACAAACGTGAACGCGAGCGCGTGCCGTTTGTCTCGCTGCGCGACTTCCATCTGCGCACGCATGCATCGGCTGTGGAGATGCTGAGCCTCATTCGTGTCGGCGCGTTCGATGGGTTTGGCGAGCCGCGCACCGCGCAATTCTGGGAGCTGCAGCAACTCGCGCAATGGCCGCAGGCGCAGGGCTACCTTTTCAAAAGCAGCGACGATGCGGTGCTGCCGCCAGTGCCGCTCACCGAGCCGACCAATCCGCAAAAGCTGAACGATGAGATGGACCTGCTCGGCTTCACCGTGAGTGGGCATCCGCTGGACCAGTATCCCGACATCCCGTGGGACAGCTATTGCAAGGTCGCGGACCTCGGCAATTTTGCCGGCGAGCGCGTGACCACGTGCGGCATCATCATCGCGGATCGCTCGCACCACCAGATCACCGGCGACCAGATGAAGTTTATCACCATCTGCGATTACACGGGGATCATCGAATGCGAAATCTTCGCCGACGCCTACCGTCACTTCGGCCTGGCCACGGTGCAGTTTGCGGTGGTGGAGATCGAAGCCATCGTCGTCCCCTTCGAGAAAAATCTCGGCTACAGTCTCAACGTCCAGCGCATTGGAAAACCGCGCGGCTGGAACACTGTCGTCGAGCAGCAAAAGGAATGGGCGCGCACCGAGCAAAAGACAGACATCCAAAACCGCCGCTCCGCAAAGAAGGGCTTCGCGGATGGGGTGGGCGGAAGCCAGATGCTCTCGAAAATCCTTTGCTGATCCATGAACCTGCCGGGAGTTATGGCGAGGTGCTGCATGTAGTGCCGCCTTTAGGCGGAATGAACGTTTCGAGCAACATTGATGTCGTGATGATGCACATTGTCCCAAATTGAACCGCTCCTTCCGCCTGAAGGCGGGACTACGTACGGCACCTGCTCGCCTCGCCTCATTCCGCGACCACCGCCTCCCTGCGAATGGTGTATTCCTCGACGTCTACAAACCAGCGCCGCGCGGTCGCGCGACGCCCGATGTCCGTGGC
>JAYUWZ010000446.1:0-1690 GCA_043753265.1 Verrucomicrobiaceae bacterium | reverse complement strand
CTGCGAACCATGTGGCTGTGGGCTTCTCCAGCGCGGCGCGCGCGATGGCGGCGAGGATGCCGGGCTGGTACCAGTCGTCGCTGTTGATCCACGAGAGCAGTTCGCCGGTGGCTTTTGCCCAGCCTTCGTTGACTGCGGCGGACTGGCCGCGATCCTTTTCGCAGCGCCATCCAGCGAGCCATGGCTCGTATTTCCGGATGATTTCGCGCGTGCCGTCGGTGCTGCCGCCATCGAGGATGAAATATTCGAGGTCGGGGTAGCCTTGGAGGAGTACGGAGCGGATGGTTTCCTCGATGAACACCGCCTGCATGTAGCTGGGCGTGACGACGGTCATGCGCGGCCAGTTGCCCTCGGGGAGACGCGGAGACTCCGCAGTCCACGGCCAGCCGGTACGGCCCGGGGGCGGGGGCGGGAGGTCGGCTAGGGTTGGGCAGTGCATGGGTGATTAAGCAGCGCAAGTGCTTCCTCAGAATGAGTGGCGCTTCGCGCTATGATTACAGCGACAAGAATGTCGCCGCTCCTTGGTTTTGCCGTGGTTCGAACCCGTGATTCCATGACTCCACGCAGCCTCCAATGCCTTTGAATTCGGACGGGATCTTTCGAGTCGCTTAAAGCTCCCTCAAGATGACAGTGATTAAGAGAGGGTAGACAATGCCTGGCTGCTCTGCTGCAGACCATCACACGGCATGGCATTGGCTCGCTCTTGCGATGCATCATCCCTTGGGGCGTTCGGCTTCTAGATTGAGGCTGATGGGGAAGGGGCGGTCTTCCACTTTTACCGAGCGGCCGGACCAGTCGTTGAAGGTGGTGAGGTCGTCGCTGCCGGGGGTCCATGTGCGGACGTTTGTGAAGCCGGCGGCTTCCAGCAGGCGGGAGAGGTGCGCACGGTTGAAGACCGCCTTGTGGAAATTGGCGGGATAGTTTTGCCCGCCCATGAGCGTTTTTTCGATCGCGGCGATGTCGTGATTAAACGCCTCGTAGATGGCGAGGATGCAGTCGAAGTCCGGCACGGAGATGCGGAGGGTGCCGCCGGGTTTCAGCACGCGTTTCCATTCCTGCAGCACGGCGGCGGTGTCGAGAAAACTCACGTGCTCGAGACAGTGGCAGACGTAGATGAGGTTGGCGGTTTCGTTTTGAAACATCGGCAGCCGCTCGACGGCGTGCGTGTGATGAATGTGCGCGAAGGGTGCGACGTCGACGTTGATGAATGCGGGATGATCCACGCGGCCGCAGCCGAGGTGGATGTTCACCGAGCCGTCGGCATTCTTGGGTTCCGGCGGGCGTTTGAAGATGCGCTTGAATGAGAGCCAGCGCATACGGTGGCGTTCGCGGAATTCGGTGGAAAGGATGCGTTTCAGCATGGCTGGCGGAGTTCGATGATGGCCGGCTCGTTTAAGGGCCCCTGCCATTTTTCGGGCAGGCGGGTGGGGCCGTGAGGCAGGACCGATAGTGCGGGCGTGAGTTGTGCGCGCTCCAGCTGGCCGCGTCCACGGCTATTGAGGCTGATGTCGAGGTGGTAGATGCCCGGGCGCAGCGGCAGGCGGATTTCCACGGAGAGTTCCTGGATGCCGGGCTTGATATGGAAGTGTGATTGCTGCTGGTCGAGGCTCGTGGCGGCGACGACGAGTTCGCCCTGCGCGTTGTGGAGCACAAAGCCCACATGGACGTCGCTCGCCTCGGTGCGCGACAC
>JAYUWZ010000445.1:0-3907 GCA_043753265.1 Verrucomicrobiaceae bacterium | reverse complement strand
CCCTGCGTGCCAAACGTCGTATCCAGCGAGCCATCCGGCAAAAATCGAGCGAGCTCAATGTTTGGATAGGAACTGTGCCCCCCGCCGGAGGCCGTCCCGACCACCACGATTTTTCCATCCGTCTGCAGGAAGAATCCGTTGAGCGAATCCTGCAGCGCAAGGTCTAGGAACTCAGCGCTGCTCAATCCATCGCCGGAGAAAGACGGATCCAAATCGCCCGCAGCATAAACGAGCCGCGGCTCAAGCGTCTCCACACCGGTCGCGAGAGGACGCCGTCCACGGCGAGTGGGTTCATCACGCTTGGGCATGCGGGCAGTGAGAGTCGTGGGCATGGGCTGGCGGTTGCGGGCCATGGAATAGCATGAAAATGAGGGATTTCTAAAGTTTTTTGCAGCTCGATAGCATGGCGGGGGGCGCTCCCCGAAAACCTGTGCCTTGCAATTTGGGTGCCTGCGATTAGGATTCGCGTTTTGAGGATAGACGGGCCCTGCTTCCCCCGAAAGTCGGGCTTATTCACCAAGCATCCTCCCGAACATCTCTGGCCCATGAATTTTCCGGGAACTCGACTTACCGCCAAAAGAAACCACGCCCCCTGCGGGTTGCTTCGCCCCTTCGCGGCCTGTGCCGCGCTCTTGCTGGCTTCAATCATGCCTGCGGATGCGGCGCGATATCGCCTGGTGAAGGTTACGGATGACAACGCGGGGCTCAATAGTTTCGGCGTACCAGTGATCACCTCCGGGGGCACGATTGCATTTACAGCGAGCAATGGCTCCAACGTGAATGGGGTATACACCTCGGGCGGCAGCGGCTATGCCGTGGTGAGACTCGCAAACGGCAACCCGTTTTACCAAGGCTTTGGACCACCGAGTATCAACGGAGCGGGAAGAATTCTCTGCCGAGCTTCTACCAACCCGGCCGGGTTTACGACGGGCATTTATGAAATCAACGGCGCGACGGCCGCGACTCCGTTGGTACCGGGTCAAACCGCCGGACTGGGCTCCCAATTTGCGGATGCCAAGATCAATAATAACGGGGACATCGCCTTTCTGGGAAATGGCAGCCAAGGCAGCGGAATATTCGTCATTTCGGCAGGGGTTTATTATCAATTGACTACAACGCAGGCACCCTCGCCGTATTTCAATTTTTCTTCCTCGGTGAACATCTCCGACGGCGGCGCTGTTTATTTTACCGCGCAGGAGAACGGCGTGGATGGCCTTCAGATTTTTAAGGCGGGACCGCCGGTAACGAACGGCCCACAGCTGCCCATGGTTTCGCTGGTGAAGTCGGACAGCGCTTCCATATTTTCCTCATTCCTCACCCCATCAGCCAATGGGGGCGGCACGGTGGCCTTCCAAGGAAGCCTCCGGGCAGGAGGAACAGGCATCTACCGGGTGAGTGCGGGCAGCAGCCCGGTGCTGGTGGTGAGGACGGGGTCTGGAACCAATGAATTTGGCAGCCTGGCGGGCTGCTCGATCGGGAGTAGTGGAAAGATCGTCTTTTACGGAGGTCCCAACAATGCCCAGGACGGAATTTTCGATGGCCCAAATCCCACCACGAACAAAGTCGTGCAGCGCGGCGACACTATTGACGGAAGAAGCATTAATAATGTGAATTTCAGTTTTAACGCGGTGGATGGGCGCGGCGCGGTGGTGTTTAAATACACCGCGGGCAGCGTGGATGGAATCGGCCTCGCGCTCCCCGATGGGGTGGTGGAGCCGCCACCGCCACCGGAAGGCGAACTCACTGTCGCCAGCTCGAGCAAGACGGGAGTGCCCGGCGCGGGTGACGTGGGCTCACGGTGGCCGGATGCCTCGACGTGGGAGAGCCTCGGCGAGCCGGCAATCGATGACTCGGGTGCTATAGCATTTCACGGGCGCATCAAATTGCCTCCGCGCACCACAGGGCCGCGCTCCGGAATTTTCCGGCAGAGCGGCGCCACGGCGACAGTCGTTGCAGCGGTGGGGGACGATGTGGGGCCGATTGCCGGAATGGAGTTTTCATCGTTTCTCGATCCGCTGGTCGCGAGCGATGGGGGATTGCTGTTCGAGGCCACGCTACGGCCGGAGGGCAAGACGGCCGGGACGCTGAAAGCACTCTTTTACCAGCCATCCGCCGGAGCTCCCTTGCAGCTTGTCACGCAGGCCGGGGCGGATGTGGGCGGCACAGGTGGGGCGAAGATTTTCAGTTGGAAAGGCATTGCCCTCGAGCCCGGTGGCAAGGTGGGCTTGCTCGGGCGGTTGAAGCCGGGAAAGACGCCGAAGGTGACAGGGGCGAATGACGACATCACAGCGGCATGGAGCCCCGGCGGGACGCTGGAGGCCGCACTTTTTGAGGGACAGGCACTGTCCGGATCTTTCGTGAAGAAGTTCCAGCTTTTCCTGAGCGGCGCGAATTCCACCGGCCAGGGCCGTGGGTGGTTTGGGTTGTGGTCGGGGGAAACCGGCGGGCGCATGATGGCGGCGGTGACGTTGAAGAATGGGCAGACCGTCCTCGGGACGATTGGTGCGCCAGCGAATGCGTGGCAGCCGCTGGTCGGCACGGGCATAGCAGGGCCGGGGTTGCCCAGCCTGCCAGCGGGCACAAATTTCAAGACCGTCGCGCTGCCGAGTTTCGCGCCAGAGGCAAAGGGTGTTGTGTTCCGCGCGACGCTCTCGGATCGCTCGACGGGTATTTACAGGCGGAACATCGGGGCGCCGAATTCCAGCGTAGTCGCGCTTCCCGCTGCTCCCATCGCCGGGGTGAGCGGCGCGACAGTGGCCACACTCGGCGATCCCATCTCCTCGCCGGATGGCACCGAAGTGCTGTGGACGGGACTGGTGTCGGTGCCGGGCACGCGCGCACCGAAAAAAGTCGCCGCAGTGCAGGCTTCATCGAATGGCAACCTCCGCATTGTGGCGCACGTCGGGGCTTCCGCCCCGAGCGCGGAGAGCAGGGCGACGTGGAAAAGCTTCCAGCAAATCGCCGTCGCTCCGGTCCCCGCGGGAGGCGGTGCGATTATCCTCGGCACCATGGCGGGCGTGAGTGGCAAGGTGGACCAGGCCCTGTGGATGGCGGACGCGACCGGTACCTTGAGGCTGCTCATCCGTGAAGGCCAGCCCTTCGGAAACACCACCGTAAAAAGCTTCACCACCCTGCGCGCGGTTACCGGGCAGTTTGGCGTGTCGCGCTCGTATAACTCGCAAGGGCAGATCGCCGTGAAGCTCGTCACCGCCGATGGCATGCAGCATGTGGCGGTGGTGGCAACGCCGTAATATGGCTCGGGAACTATGAAGGACTACGAGCATATGCTTCCAATGCTCACCGATTGCCAACGCCACCGGACATTCACGGCGCAGAGAACGACCGAGCTTTGGCCCGTATGAAGATCGGTGAACCGCGCTGGAACTATGCGTCCGCAGGCGGATTGTAGAAAACTCACCGGGAGTCGGATGAGGTTTAGGTAGTGTTCACGAATCCTTCGTGATGTTGAAAGCAGCGACGAGAAGAAGGGCCGCAACGAAGCATCGTGCGTTTTATCTCCACGCAACACGCCCGCTCATTGTACCGGTGCCATCAAACGCGAGGTGCGGGCAGCCAGGCGGAACCACCATGAGCGCTCGGTGAATTCGGCGGCGCTGGCGCGCGTGCTGCGCGCGAAATCTGCGGCAAACATCGCCTCCGTCGCGCGCACCGCTGATGGTTCGGTGAAGAGAAGCGTGATCTCGAAGTTCAGCCTGAAGCTTCGGTTGTCGAAGTTAGCCGTGCCCACGCCGCCGCAGTCATCCACAAGGATCGCTTTCTGGTGCAGGAAGCCCTTGTCGTAGCGCCAGGTTTGCACGCCCGCCTTTTCCAGCTCGGGGAGGAATGTGAAACTGGAAAGATGGACGAGTTGATTGTCGGATTTCGAAGGCACGAGAATGCGCACGTC
>JAYUWZ010000444.1:0-3908 GCA_043753265.1 Verrucomicrobiaceae bacterium | reverse complement strand
CAAAGCGCCAGAGGGCAGGCGCACTCCAAGAACTGGCGCAGTGCTGTCGACGCCGCGCCAAAAATCCGTCATTCGTCATTCGTCATTCCCAAAATCCTTCCCGTCCCCACAATCCCACGCTAAACGCCATCCCGTGAACCGTCGCTCCTTCATCGCCCTCACCTCCATCTTCACCCTAGCTGCCACGATGCCATCCATCGCCGCCGAGGACACCCGCTGTTACGAAATGCGCGTTTATTACGCTGCACCCGGCAAGCTGGAGGACCTCAATAAACGCTTCCGCGACCACACCTGCAAACTTTTCGAGAAGCACGGCATCACCAACATCGGCTACTGGGTGCCCGCCGAGAATCCCGAGTCCAAGCTCATTTACGTCATCGCCAGCCCCACCAGGGACGCGCACACGGCAGCGTTCAAGGCCTTCGCGGCAGACCCTGCCTGGACAACCGCCAAGACCGCCAGCGAGGTCAATGGAAAGCTCGTGGCAAAGGTGGAGTCCACTTTCATGAAGGCCACCGATTTCTCCCCCGAGATCAAGGCCGCGCTCGCCGCTCCGCGCGCATTCGAGCTGCGCACCTACACGACCACGCCCGGCAATCTGCCCAAGCTGCTCGCGCGCTTTCGCAATCACACCGTGAAGCTTTTTGAAAAGCACGGCATGACCAACGTCGCCTACTGGACGCTCGATGCAGGCCAGCCCGGTGCTGACAACACGCTTGTCTACATTCTCGCCCACAAGGACGCTGCCGCGCAGAAGGCTTCGTTCGGCACTTTCCGCGCCGACCCCATCTGGGTCGAGGCCAAGGGCGCCAGCGAGAAGGAGGCAGGCGGCTCGCTCACAGTTCCCGATGGCGTGAAATCCGTCATCATGAACGCCACCGATTACTCGCAGACGAAATGAGCACCGCACGTATCGCAGTGGTGACGGGCGCCGGCAGCGGCGTGGGCCAGGCGACCGCGCTGGCATTGGCAAAGCAGGGCTGGCGCGTGGCCATCCTCGGCCGCCGCGAAAGCGCGCTGGCGGATACCTTGAAGCTCGCGGGCGATCTCGCCGGGCAGATGCTCGCGATCCCCTGCGACATCGGCGATCCCGCCGCCGTAGAGGCGATGGGCAAACGCGTGCTCGCGGAGCTCGGCCCCGTGGAGGTGCTCGTGAACGCCGCAGGCACCAATGCGCCAAAACGTGCGCTGGAGGTGCTCTCGCTGGAAGACTATCGCGGCATGATGGATGCCAATCTCAACGGCGCATACTATTGCGTGCAGGCCTTCCTGCCCACCATGCGCGAGCGTGGCACGGGCACCGTCGTCAATGTGGTGTCCGATGCCGGCAAGCAGGCCTCGCCCAAGGCCGGCCCTGCGTATGTGATGTCGAAATTCGGCATGGCCGGTCTCACGCAGGCCATCAATGCCGAGGAGCGTGGCCGCGGCGTTCGCGCCTGCGCGCTCTTTCCGGGCGACATCGATACGCCGCTCCTCGCCAAGCGCCCCGTGGTGCCCGACGCCGCGGCGCGTGAAAAGATGATGCGGCCCGAGGATATCGCCGAGTGCGCGCTCCTTTGCATCAATCTGCCGCCGCGCGTGATCATCGAGGAAATGCTCATTCGTCCGAGATGATTCGGATTTTGAAATCCGTCGCCGCTGTGCGCCGCTGGCGCGCTGGTGCCGCAGGCCCCGTGGTCTTCGTGCCCACCATGGGCGCGCTGCACGCGGGCCACGCCTCGCTCATTACGCAGGCGCGCAAAGAGGCCGGCCCCGGCGGCTCCGTGGTGGTCAGCATTTTTGTAAACCCCACGCAGTTCGGGCCAAAGGAGGACCTCTCCCGCTACCCGCGCCCATGGGCCGCCGACCGCGCCCTGTGCAAGCGCCTTGGCGTCGATGCCATCTTCTATCCCACCCCCGACAGCATGTACGCGGAGGATCACTCCACGTGGGTCGTGGAGCACTCCGTCTCGCAGGGACTCTGCGGAGCATCGCGTCCCGGACACTTCCGGGGAGTCGCCACCGTGGTGCTGAAACTCTTCAATGTCGTGGGTGCCGATGCCGCCGTTTTCGGCCTCAAGGATTTTCAGCAATGCCAGGTGCTCGCCCGCATGGTGCGCGATCTCAACGTGCCCATCCGCCTCGTGTGGGGAGAGACCGTCCGCGAACCCGACGGACTGGCCATGAGCTCGCGCAACGCCTACCTCACCCCCGAGGAACGCGCCCACGCCCCCGCACTCCGCCGCGGACTCCTGGCTGCGCAAGCCGCATTTCGCAAAGGCGAACGCAGCGCCACAAAGCTCCGGGCCCAAGTCGCCGCCGCCATCCGCAAAGCCCCCATGGCCCGCATCGACTACATCGAAGTAGTCGACGGCTCCTCCCTCGCCCCCACGAAAACCCCGATGCGCAACGACACCATCGCCCTCGCCATCTACTTCGGCAAAACCCGCCTCATCGACAACATCCAGTTGCGTTAATGTGGCGCGGACTTCCAGTCCGCATCAGGTGGGCTTTTGTGGCAGGTCTTGTTACCCTTCCCTCCTCGTAATCCCGATGCGAGTTCACGCCAAATAGGTCCTGTACATCCTATCGGCCCTATCAGTCCTACAGCGTTCCCAACCCCCGGCGCATTTTTTCGCCAAGTGTATGTTTTTGACCACATACCTTAGAGTAGTCGCATTCATGAGAACGCGTTTTTCTCTGTAGGAGCCGCATGGCACCACGATTGCTAATGCGGCGGCGCAAGTCGCGAGGTTGCACAAAGCCCAGGTGTCGCGATTTGCCCAGCACTGAATACGCTGATGCAATACTTAACTAAAATACAACTCGTCCTGTTCGCACTGATACCCCTCGTACTCGCCACGCCGCTTCCGGCACAAACTCCCAAGCCACCGGAACCCACCACCACAGTCGCAGGAGCGGCGGGAGAAAAACCCGTCGCGGCTGCCGTTCCAGTCACCGCCGCACCCCCAGTGGCAGTGACCCCAGCCGCGCCCGCGGAACAGCCAACTCCCGAGGCAGCAGCCCCTGCGGCCTCTCCTGAGGCGCTGGCGCTGGAGCTGGAACAACTGAAAAAGCACGTGGCTTCCTTGCAAGCCTACATCACCAACGGGGACCCCTCCGCTCCTTATAAGGACAAGGATGGCAACATCCCCGAAGGCGGCGCAGGCCCGACAGTGGGCGTGCCCGGTCCCGGCCATAATGGCTGGATGATGACCGCAGCCGCGCTCGTCTTATTTATGACCCTGCCCGGCCTGGCCTTGTTCTACGGCGGCCTGGTGCGCCGCAAAAATGTCCTGAGCGTGCTCGCCCAGTGTTACGCCATCACCGGTCTGGTGACATTGCTGTGGTGGGCATTTGGTTACTCCTTCATCTTCAACAAAGGGTCAGCATATCTCGGGGGACTGGATTTCGCGTTTCTGAAAGGCGTCACTTCGGCACCCAATACCGACTACTCCTACTGGGTCTCGCAAAACGTCTTCTCCATGTATCAGATGATGTTCGCCATCATCACCCCGGCCTTGATCATTGGAGCCATCGCGGAACGCATGAAGTTCAGCGCCGTGATTCTTTTTGTCATTGGCTGGATGGTGCTCGTTTACTTCCCGCTCGCGCACATGGTGTGGGGCATTGATGGCCTGATGAACGGCGTCTGGAATTCCGCCGCAAAAATCAAGTCGATCGACTTTGCCGGCGGTCTCGTGGTTCACATGTCCTCAGGCTGGAGCGCGTTGATTCTTTGCGCGATGCTCGGCAAGCGCACCGGCTACGGCACCGTGAGCATGGCGCCCCACAGCACGGTGCTGTGTGCAATAGGCACCGGCATGCTGTGGGTGGGCTGGTACGGCTTCAACGCAGGCAGTGCGCTGGCGGCTGATGGTGTTTCGGCAAATGCATTTACCACCACGACCTTGGCCGCGGCCGTTGCA
>JAYUWZ010000443.1:0-3908 GCA_043753265.1 Verrucomicrobiaceae bacterium | reverse complement strand
GTAGCGGGTGGGGGAGACGTCGATGGAGAGCGGGGTGCCGGGGAGTCCGGCCAGGAGGATGCTTTGTGCGAGCGCGATGGGCCCGGTGGTTTTGGTGCTGGTGAGGCAGGTGGCGTCGCGAGCGTCGGTGGTGAGGATGGTGACGGCTTCGTTGGGCTGGCGGGACAGGCGGTCGACGAGGCGCTGGCGGTTGATGCTGCTGAGAAAAAGGACGGGTTGCTTGCGTTCGGTGTCGCGGATGGAATCGAGTTCGCACTCGATGTTTTGCAGTTCGCTTTCGCGGGCGCTGTCGTTGAAGTCGCGGTTACGGCGGGTGGCGGCTTTTGCGAGCTGGAGGCTGATGCGGTCGCGCCGGAGGCGGGGGATGATGGTGCTTTGCCAGTTCGTCTGCTGAAGGGAGTGTTCCCACGTGAAGGGATCGATGGCCTGGGCGTAGGCGGTGGAAAACGCGGGGTCGGATGGGTTGAGGAGGATGGTGTACAGGTTTGGGCGGATTTGGCGGGAGCCGTCGCGAAGGACCATACCCGCGCCGACGGCGGCGGAGAGGGTGGCGAGGCAGGCGGTGGCAGTGTACGCGATGGGGGTGTTTGTGGAGGTGGCGATTTCGTGGGCGATGGCCTGGAGGGGGGAGGGGAGCGGGGGGAAGGCGACGTGAGACGTGAGAGGTGAGAAGTGAGATGAGGCGGCCCGCGAGATGGGTTGGGCGGGATTGGGTATTGGCACGGGGGTGTGCGTTTGCGCGTGGGTTTCCTGGGTGGACGTTCCTTGCTCTACAGACCTCGTTTTCATGATTCGGTGGGAGTATACGTGTCGTTCGGTAGTTTGTCACGTCCAATTGGCTGGTGTTTCGATGGGTGACGCGGGGCGCGCGATGCTTAAATGTGGCGGGCGAGGTTTTTGAGTTTCGACGGGATCTTTCACTGCGTTACACTCCGTTCAAGATGACAGTGGTTAGGGGAGGGGTCTGGGGGACGCGGTGATGCACAGACCTCTGAGCTTCTCAAACCACGCGCGGGATTAATATGGTGGTGGACCTCGCTTTCAAAGATACGTAGAGCGATGCGAGAATTTGAAATTATTCTGCAAATTTTATAAGCAAAAATAACTATCGATGAAAAAACTTCTTAGTTCTTACATGTTATGGATTATCCTGGGGGTGGGTGCTTTATCATTTGGCGCAGGATGGTTCGCTAAACCGGCAGTTCATCCCGAAACTTTCGGCCTTGCACTGGAGGGGGTTCGCATCGAAATGACAATAGAGCAAGCCCGTGTATTGGATTTACTTGTAAAGAGGCTGAAAGATGGGGACGTTGAGGGAACGATTAAGCGTGCTGAATTAATAATTGAGGATTTAAAAAGGGAGATAGGCGAGCACACCAGCAATCCGTTCATCCGTGTTGGTCGCGAAGCCGCGGAGAAGTTAGGAGTCTCGTTTGAAAAACCGAACGTCGGACGAGGACGTCAGTAAACGTAAGCGTCACGCCACGCACCGTAGTTTGACCGGCAAGTCTGGCATGGGTCGTCTATAACGGTTGCCGGAAGTAATTTCCGGTTCGGTTCGCATGAGGTGGAGGTGCGCCTTCGGCGTGTGCTTTGACATGCCCAATGGTAACGAGCGAAGAGACGGCAGAGCCGTGGGGCTCGGAGAGCGCCATCCACCGAGGCTGCGCCTCTTGGGCAACGATGCGGAAATTACTTTAGGCAACCGCTCTAAACGCGGAGGGAATGTCAAAGACGTGAATGTCTTGGTGGAATGCTCGATTCGGCAGGTCGAGGGATTGCTGGCTTGTTCGGAGTGCGGTCTGTGTGGGGAGCACGAGTGCAGCGGGCCTCGAACGGCATGCTGGCGAAAGACGAGCGGTTGGTTCGATTTTCGGGCGGGATCGGCTGGCGGGCCTTGCTGCGGCTGGTGCTTCGCACACAGACCGCGCTCCGGAGACGGCTTCGCCGTGGGCGGACAGGATGTCTGCGCTACAATTGCGCCTCGTCGTAGATCGCCTCTAGTGCGGCGACGCTGGCGGTGATGTCGAATACGGCGGCGACCTTGCGCGAGCCTTCCAGGGCCATAGCGGCGTAGCGCACCGGGTCCTTTGCGAGGGCGAGCATCCCGTCTGCGAGGGCGGCGTGGTCGCGCTCGGCGACGAGCAGTCCGCTTTTGCCGTGCTCGATCGCCTCGGGGATTCCGCCGTGATTGGTCGCGAGCACTGGGAGGCCACTAGCCATGGCTTCCAGCATGGAATTGGGCACGCCCTCCTGATTGCCATCGGGGCCGAGTTCGCTGGGATGAAGAAACAAGTGCGACTGCGCGTAGAGTGCGCGTAATTCCTCCTGCGCGAGGAAGCCGGTGAATTTCACGCGATCGGAAACGCCGAGCTCCTGCGCATGGTTCCAAAGCGCATTTCGCAACTCCCCCTCCCCCGCCAACGTGAGCGTCGCGAGAGGATAGGTGTGGGCGAATTCCGCAAATGCCTTGAGCGTGGTGCCGAGTCCTTTTTTTGCGATGAGACGCCCGGCCTGCACGCAGCGCCATGCGCCGTCCGCAGGTGTTTCGCGCTGGTGAAAGGGGATGTCTTTCAACGGGATTCCCGCACGGTGAATGCGCACCTTTTCCGCCGGGCAGCCGATGGCCACAAGACGCTCGCGGATGCTCTCGCTCCGCACGATGAGCAGGCGGGCGAGACCGAACATTTCCCGCGTAGCAGCGCGATGTTTTGGGCGCTCCATATCCACCTGTGCATCGGCTCCGTGGAAGCTGACCACGGCGGGAATCGGGAGTATCTCCAGCAGCGGACGGGAATACACCCCCATGTGGCCGAAATAGATGTGGAGGAGCCGGGCGCCGGACTCCACAAGCGACGCATTGAATCGCCGGGCTTCCGAGCGGTACATGGTGATGGGCTGCTTCAGCACCTTCCTGTGCCATAACCGCCGGAGCTGGTGCGTCCATGGCTTGGGCTGCAAGTGCAGGCCGGTAAAGGGGAAGCGGTCTGCATTCTCGCGCTTCTGGCACCAGACCTCCGTGCGCCAGCGTGAGAGGCCGGAAATCTGCCGGTAGACGTGCTGCATCTCGGGCTTGAGGAAAGTGACCACAAAGCTCGCCACCAAAGGCGGCGGAGACGTGGGTGCGGGTAAATTGGCTTCGGGACTGATCACTGCTGCCCATCCTTTTCACTGGTCACGAGCCGGTAGTCACCTGAAACTTCGTGCCATGTCAGCGACAGAACATTTAGCCCGAGCGCGACGGGTATTCGATCTCGAAATCAACGAGGCCCGGCGGGTGGCCGACCGGCTGGATGATTCGTTTGGGCACGCAATCGAGGCGCTCCGCAGCGCCGTGGATGGTGGGCGAAAGATCGTGGTGGCGGGTGTGGGCAAGAGCGGGCACATCGGCGAAAAAATCGCCGCAACCCTCACCAGCACAGGCGCGCCGGCGGTGATGCTCAATGCGCTGAACGCCCTGCATGGGGACCTGGGCATCGTGGCGGATGGGGACGTTATCCTGATGCTGAGCAACAGCGGCGAGACGGATGAACTCATCAATGTCTTCCCTGCCGTGGCCCGGCGCGATGTACGCATCATCGCAGTGACGGGAAACCGTTCCTCATTTCTCGCGAAGAATGCACACATCCACCTGGATGCCACGGTGGAGCGAGAGGCGTGCCCGCTGGAGCTCGCCCCGACGGCGAGCACCACGGCAATGCTGATCCTGGGAGATGCGCTCGCCATGGCTTTGCTGGAGGCGCGCGGATTTACGCGGGAGGATTTTGCGAAGTTTCATCCCAATGGCAAACTAGGCCGAACGCTCCTGCTCACGGCAGAGCAAATCATGCGCGGTCTCGAGCAAATGGCCTTTGTGCCGCCCGGCGCGGGCATCCGCGATGTGCTGCTGGAGATGGCCCGGCGGAGGG
>JAYUWZ010000442.1:0-1691 GCA_043753265.1 Verrucomicrobiaceae bacterium | reverse complement strand
AAATTCCCC
The DNA here is from genome assembly GCA_043753265.1 of Verrucomicrobiaceae bacterium. Taxonomy (GTDB): domain Bacteria; phylum Verrucomicrobiota; class Verrucomicrobiia; order Chthoniobacterales; family Chthoniobacteraceae; genus SXWH01. The sequence continues at coordinate 1,682 of JAYUWZ010000442.1, read as the reverse complement.
AATCGTCCCACTTCTCTACTTCTCACCTCTCACGACCCCGCCATTTCAAAAGGAGCAGCCCTGACTAATCCTCATCCGGCCCCCAAAGGTGCTCCTTCTGCCACTTCGTCTCGTATAGCTTGCACAGGCCGAGCGCGGGAGCCACACCGCCGCTGTAAGTGGCAGTGGTGGAATACTGTTTGTCCTCATCGTACCACCCCACCGCCACAATGGCGTGGTCGAAATGCTCACTGAGCAGTTCGATGACTTTATCGAGGACTTCCTGTTGCGCGGCATTCATTGCCACGATCCAAAACAGAATCGCTCTGCTTTGGAAATGAATTTACTATGGGTTTTACGCTAGGGTTTCTCTGTATGCTGTGGCTGCGCTCCCGATGGTAGGGAAGGGGCTTCGAATCCCGCCCGGGGCAGGGTGCCATCAAGTTCCTGCCGCCAGTGAGCCACGTCCCCGGCAGGGCCGTAGCAGTAGATCATCCTCAATGGGGAATCCCCGATATTGGTGAGTTGATGGAAAACACCCGGGGGAATGTAAACGGCCTGGCCTGTGCTCACGGTCATCCGCTCCTCGCCCAGGCACATTTCACCCGTGCCTTCGACGACGAAGTAAATCTCCTCCTGCTCCTGGTTGTGCCAGGGCACCTGCCCTCCGTTCGGATCCAGCGTCACGTTCCCCATGCTGAAATTTTTCGCCTGAATGGGGGCCACTCCGCCGACAAGGTTTTGGGTGCGCCGGCGCGCGGGGTATCTGCGGCCCTGGATTTGGGAGAGGTCACTGATGGTCATGTGGGGAAAGGTGGTAAATGCCGGGAACATTTTCAACGCTTTCGCCTGCTTAGTTTCGCTGGACGCCCTGCCCGCTGCTCCCGCATCGTGTGAGAACTGATGCAAGTCCCACTCCTCGATCTTCGCGCGCAATACGCACCGCTCAAGAGCCAGTTCATGACCGCCATTGAGGAGGTCTGCGACTCGCAGGGGCTCGTGCTTGGGCCCAGGACCGAGGCGCTGGAAAAGCAGATCGCCGAGTATGCCGGGGCAGGGCATGCCATCGGGTGCAGCAGCGGTACGGATGCGCAGTTGATGCTGCTCATGGCGCTGGGCATCGGGCCGGGGGATGCGGTCATCACCACGCCCTACACGTTTTTTGCCACTGCGAGCTGCATCTCCCGCCTCGGAGCGCGGCCGGTCTTTGCGGACATCGATCCTGCCACCTACAACCTTTGCCCGGAGTCGGTCGCCCGCGTCTTGAAAAAGACGCCCAATGCCAAAGCCATCGTGCCCGTGCATCTTTATGGATGCTGCGCGGACATGGAGGCCTTCACCGCATTGGGCAAAGAGCATGGCATCCCGGTGCTGGAGGACGCCGCGCAGGCGCTGGGTTCACAGCATCCGCTCGGTGGGGCGGGTGCCATTGGTGAGGCCGGCTGGTATTCGTTTTACCCGACCAAAAATCTCGGAGCTTTTGGCGATGCGGGCATGGTCGTCTGCAAGGATGCCACCCTCGCCGCAAAGCTGCGGGCAATTCGCAATCACGGCATGGAGGTGCGTTACTACCACAAATGGGTGGGCGGAAATTTCCGTATCGATGCGCTGCAAAGTGCTGTCTTGAGCGTGAAGCTACCTCATCTCGATACCTGGAGCGCGGGGCGTCGTGAGCGCGCGGCGATTTACCGCGAGGCGTTCGC
>JAYUWZ010000441.1:0-1693 GCA_043753265.1 Verrucomicrobiaceae bacterium | reverse complement strand
GGACGGATGGAAGATCGCCTTCGTACTCGGGCTGCTCCTGCTGGCTGTGATCCTTTTCGCCACGGAAAAGCTCTCGGTGGACATCATTACGTTCTGCGTGCTCATCCCCCTTATCCTCACGGGCATTCTCTCGCCGGATCAGGCATTCCGCGGTTTCAGCAGCGAGGCGGTGGTGGCCCTGGCGGCCATCTTCGTGGTGTGCAGCGCGCTCACAGCAACGGGGGTGCTCGATCTCGTCAGCAGTAGAATCCTGCACATTTCCGGGAAAACTCCGGGCCGGGTGATTTTTTCGGTGATGGTCATTTCCTGCGCCACCTCGGCGTTTATGAACAACACCACTGTCACGGCCATGTTTGCGCCCGCCGTGGTGGCCTTGTCCCGCAGGGCGGGCATCGCGCCGTCCAAGACGCTCATGCCCCTGGCCTTTGCCAGCATCATGGGCGGCACCTGCACGCTCATCGGCACTTCCACGAATATCGCCGTGAACAATTACCTCCGTGAGCACCAGCTCATGGCGCTCACGATGTTTGAATTCGCGGATGTCGGCCTCGTCTGCTGCGCAGTGGGCATCGCCTACATGATGCTCATCGGCTGGCGCCAGCTCCCGGACAACGCCGAGGCGACGCTGACGAGCGGCTACACGATTCGCGAATACCTCAGCGAGATTGTCATCATGCCAGGCTCGCCGCTCATCGGCCAGCGCAGCTACGATTGCGACCTCACGCTGCTCGAATTCCGGGTGCTGAAAATTCTTCGGGGCACCGAGGAACTCCTGCCCGATTCACGGGTGATCCTGGAGCAGGGCGACACCCTGCTGGTGGAGGGCAAGGTGGAAAACCTGATGAAGGTAAAACGCATCGAGGGCATCGAGATGAAGGCCGAGGCACAGATGGGCGACCTCGCGCTCAAGGGGACGAAATTTCGCATCGTGGAAATGCTCATCACCCTCCAGAGCGACGTCTCCGGCCGCACGCTCCGCGAGGCGGATTTCCGAAGCAAGTACGGGCTCACCGTGCTCGCCATCTACCGCCACGGGCAGACGCTGCTCGAGCGCATCGGGGATGTGGTGCTCCGCGTGGGCGACGTATTGCTCGTGCAAGGGCCGGACGACAGCGTGGAAAACGCGCGGTCGAAGTACGGTCTCTCCCTGCTCGATGACGTCCGCCCCACGCTCTACCACCCCCGCCGGGGACTGTACACCGTGGGCATCTTTTTTACGGCGGTGGTTGCCAGCAGCTTCGATCTCGTGCCGGTCAGTGTTGCGTTCCTTATCGCGGCCGTCCTCACCGTATTCGTCCGCGCCATCACGGTGGAAAAAGCGTACGAGTTTGTGGACTGGCGCCTCATCATTCTCATCGGGGGTATGACGGCTTTTGGCAAGGCGATGGAACTCACGTACACTGCGGATTTCCTGGCGGATATTGTGGTGAGCCTCACCGGGGGACTCGGCCCGTGGTGGGCCCTGGCCGGGTTTTTCGTGCTCACCATCGCGCTGACCCAGCCCATGTCCAATGCCGCCGCGGCGCTCGTGGTGCTACCGGTGGCATTGAGAGCCGCGGACCTGATGGGCGCAAACCAGCACACGTTCGCCATCGCCATCATGCTCGCGGCGAGTCTGTCCTTCATCACCCCATTCGAGCCCTCCTGCCTGCTCGTCTACGCGCCGGGGAAATACCGCTTCCGCGACTTTGTG
>JAYUWZ010000440.1:0-1693 GCA_043753265.1 Verrucomicrobiaceae bacterium | reverse complement strand
CCATGGGGATGTTCTTCACGCTCCACACGTCCTGATTCCACCCGCGCCCGTGGAAGTCCGGGTGCTGCCAGTAGGCGTGCGAGTCGATGACGTCCATGCCCGCCTGCACGTGGCCGGGGCTCCAGTAGCCCTGCGTGCCCACGATGGGTGCCTTCACCCCGAGTTCCTTTTTTAGAAAGTCGCGCATGCCATTCCAATAAGCCGTCTCGGTGTCCCATATAAATTCCTGCCAGTCGCGCTGCTTTCCAAAAGTGTGCCGCGCAAGCTCGCGCTTTTTGATCATCGGCACATTGCCTGCGGCGTCGCGCTCGAGCTTCCCTTGGATTGGCGCTTTGCGCAGGGAGAAGCTGGAAAATTCAAACGTCCCCGTGGCGAAGCCCATGCCGCCAATGGTCAGGCGGGCGTTGGTGTCGGAGTCGGACGCCTTTACCATGGCGGATACATCGCGCCACTCGGTTCCGGCACTTACGCTGGCGCTGCCGAGTTGCTTCCACGGCTCGTGCGCCTGCATGAGAGTCACGCTGATAGGGGTTTCATTCGGAGCCTTTACGCGGAAGCGCACCTCATACCGCTCGTCTTTTGCGAGCGTGAGCCCGGCGGTGCTGAACTGCGCGTGCCATGCGGCCTTGCCCGGCTTTTCCACGGCAAAGGAAATCGCATTGCCAGCGATGGTCCCCTTGGTCACCGCGCCTTCGTGCGATTCAAAGTACCACTTGGCTGCGATGGAGCCCTCCGCTGCAGCGGCCTGCGCTGAGCCATCTCCGTGGAGAACCTCCGTGCCGCCCTCGCGCGCGCCCTCCGCCCATGCGGCGGTGGCCTTGTCATCGGCACTGTATTTTTTGGTGAGCCACGCGCCCCACAGCTTCTCCAGTTCGACCCGATAAACTTCCGGCAGCGCGTCCATCTCACCTGCCCACCATTGCAGGCCCAGCGCGTTCTCGTTGTTAATCTCCACCAGCGCCACCGCTGGCTCCTCGGCGTAGCTTTTGCCGGTATAGGGGTTCACGTGCGAGAGCAGGTCCTTCGCGTATTCCTTTTGCAGGGTGATCATCGCCGCGCAGTAGTTGTCCACGCCCTTGTCGTAATCCGGGTTGCCTTTTTTCTCGGCGCGCGGGCGGTCGGGATACGTCCGCGACACGTGCAGATTCAGGTCGGCGTAAATGCCCTGCTCCTTCAGCTTCGCGATGAACCAGTCGAGGCGGTCGAGCTGGCCGGGGTCGAGCGTCTTGCCGTCCTTCGCAAAGATGCCGCTCGGCGTGTTCATCATGTCCATGTGATGAAACCGCACGCAGTTGATCCCAAATTTCGCCATGCGCGCGGCAATCTTTGGTGCCATCTCCTTGTCCGGAAAATTTGCGCCAAAGCACACGTTCACCCCGAAGATGCGCAGGCGCTTTTCCCCGGCGAAAAGATGCCCATCCTTCACGTGCACGAAGCCATCGCGGCCCGCGGGCTTGTCATTGAGAAAACTGATGTTGGTCACCGAGGGCGTCGCATCATCCCAGGGGAGCTGGAATGGGAACAGATCGGCGGCCACCACCGGGGAGGCGAGGGCAAGGGCAAGCAGGACGGATTTCACTCCTGAATGGTGCATCGCCCAACCCAAGCGCGGCAAGCTTTGCCGGAATGTGGCGCGGACATCCTGTCCGCCCTCGCACCGCTGGCGCGGGAGGGGGTTGTTGCAGTTGTTGCG
>JAYUWZ010000439.1:0-3914 GCA_043753265.1 Verrucomicrobiaceae bacterium | reverse complement strand
TGGAAAGCAAACTCGCCCTCGTAGTCAAAGCCCAGCGCCTTTGGCGGGGCTGGAGGAGGAGGCGTGGATTTACCATCCGCCACAGACTTCCCATCACTCGGCGGAGGAGACTGGCGCGCAAAGGCCCCTGGCTTGGATTTGATACGCGTGCCGAGGGTGAGGATGCTGGTATCCCCGGTAGTCGCGAATTGCTCGTGGAGATGCAGCACGTAGAGGTCGGTCGTCTGCGGCCCAATCGCAGTGGTGGAGAAATAAATTCCGCTGAAAACCTGCTCGCGCTCAGTCTCGTTGCCGTTGAAGAGGTCGCTCTGGTTGTAGCCTTCGCGATGCGGAGTCACCACGGTGGAGGCAAACGCGTCGACGTTCCACGTGGCTGCTTTGTAGCTCAGCTTTACGGCGTCGAACGTGCGGCCGATGTTATTCCAATCGAACCCACCGATGAGCCGCTCATCGCCGTAACTCAGGATCTGGCGGCCAATCTTCACGCCCCAGGGCATGTCCTTTGTGTTGCCAATCTCGATATAGGCTTGGCGGAGATCAAATGGATCATCGCCCTCCGCGCCGAGCACGCCGGGGAAGTCTGCGCGGTCACTGAGCCATTCGCGGCTGTCCTGGCCTTGCGCGTAGATTTTCAGCCAGGGAGTGGGTTTGATCATCATGCCGAGCCGGAAGCGCATGAGGAACCAATTGTCGTCCGTGAGGGAGCGGACGTTGTCGTTGAAGTCGAAGTTGTTCTCGCGGATCTCCCAGCGGACGCGCTCCTGGACGTCGAAGACGAGCTTTCCATCATAGAAGCTGAGGAGGGGCTGCTCGATGGGTTTTGCCGGTGCGGATACAGTGGGGCTGCCTGCAAACGCGGCCGAGGAGAGACCTGCCATGGCCGCGGCAGTGAATAGGGACTTTAGTGGGTATTTGTGTGTCATGTGTATTGTGGTTTTTGGCGGTCTTGGATTGGTTTCATGCAGTGGCGGCGTGCGCGCCAGGCACCGACTCCGCGATGGCGGCAGCCACGGGTGCCGGGCGGTGATGCGCCCGCACTTCGAGAAAGCTGATGAGTTGCTCACGCAACTTGGGATAGGCGGGATCGGCCATCACCGATACGCGATCGCGCGGACGTGCGAATGGCACGTGGAGCACCTCGCCGATGGTAGCCGCAGGACCATCGGTCATGCACACCACTCGGTCGGAGAGAAAGAGCGCCTCATCCACGTCGTGCGTGACCATGAGGGCGGTGATGCGTTCCTTACGCCAGAGCTCCAGCAACACCTGCTGTAGTTCGTAGCGAGTGAGCGCATCCAGCATGCCGAATGGTTCATCGAGTAGCAGCATGCGGGGCTTCAGCGCAAAGGCGCGCGCAATGCCCACGCGCTGCCGCATCCCCTGCGAAAGCTCGGCAGGATACTTCTGCATGGAATCCCCCAAGCCGACAACGGTGAGGTAATACTCGGCAATCTGCCTGCGCTCCAGCCGTGACGCGGTATAGAATACCTGGTTGATGCCGAGCATCACGTTTTCGAAAGCCGTGAGCCATGGGAGCAGTGAGGGCGACTGGAATACCATGCCGCGGTCGGGTCCGGGGCCTGCGAGTTCCTTGCCTGCCAGCACAATACCGCCAGCGGTGATGTCGTTCAGCCCCGCAACCATCGAGAGCACGGTGCTCTTGCCGCAGCCGCTATGGCCGATGATTGAGACAAACTCGCCCTTTGGAATGTTGAGCGTGAAGTTCTCCACAATCACCGCAGGTCCCTTTGCGGATGGGTACGATTTGCCGAGTTGGCTAAATTCCACGTAGTCACTCATTTGGTATTCACCTCCACATTTTTGATTTCACCGCGCCGGATGGGGCCGCGCCCTCCGAACCAGGGGAGATTGCGCCTCGGCTTGGTGAGGTCTTCCGGCATGATGTCCGGCAGCACCAGTTTGCGCTCCAGCACTGCAGAGTTCTTCCGCTTGCTTTGGAGCAGGTATTCCACGAGTTCCAGCCGGATGCGGCGGAACTCTGGAGCATCCGCGATCGATTTGCGATCGCGTGGATGAGGGATGTTCACGGGAATGCTCTCGCCGAGCGTGGCATTGGGCCCGGCGGTGAGCGGGATCACCCGGTCGGCAAGCAGGATGGCTTCATCCGGGTCGTTCGTAATGAGGATGATCGTTTTGTCGTCCTCGTGACGGATGCGCGTGATTTCATCCTGCAACGTTGCACGCGTGAGTGCGTCGAGCGCGCTCAGCGGTTCGTCGCAGAGCAGCATCTGTGGGTCCATGGCCAGCGCGCGTGCGACCGCCACTCGCTGGCGCATGCCGCCGGAGAGCTCCTTGGGGCGCTTCTCGCGGGCAGGCGTGAGATTCACCATCTCAATGTAATGCTCGACATGCTGCCTGCGTTTGTCGCGCGTCCAATCCGGGAACAATTGATCCACAGCCAGCGCGATATTTTCATACACTGTAAGCCAGGGCAGCAGGCTGTAGTTTTGGAAGACCAGAGCGCGCTCCGCACTCGGACCCGTCACCGATTTACCATTGGCCAGCACAGTTCCGGAGTCCGGTAGCGCGAGACCACTCATGAGGTTCATCAGTGTGGTCTTACCGCTGCCCGAGAAGCCGACGATGGCGACAAACTCGCCCTTCTCCACGGTGAGGTTGATGTCCGCGAGAACTTCTGTGCGATCCCACTTTGGGCCATAGCCTTTGGAGGCGCTTTTAATTTCGAGCAGAGCCATATGATTTACGATTTACGATTTACGATTTATTCGGGTCGGCGATGTACTTACCCCCATGACCCGTGACGAATTGATGGAGCGAACGATGGAGTTTGCTGTTCGCATTCTTAAGTTTTCCGCTGCGCTGCCAAACAACCCCGCTGGGCGCACTATTTCCAGCCAGGTGGCGCGGAGTGGATGCTCCATTGCCGCAAATTACCGCGCTGCGTTGCGCGGAAAATCCCACGCAGACTTTATCAATAAAATAACCATTGTTTTGGAGGAGGCGGATGAAACCGCTTTTTGGATTGAACTCGCTGGCAGAGCTGGACTGGTTCCCGCCCCTAGACTGGCCGAACTTCAGGAGGAGGCCATCGCGTTGACCAAGATATTCAACGCAACGCGCACTGCAAGAAATCGTAAATCGTAAACCATAAATTCTTACGCTGATTTGAAACGCGCCTCGACTACCGACATCAGTCTGTCGAGCAGCAGTCCGGTGAAGCCGATGGTGAGGATGGAGAGGATGATCTGGCCGTATTGAGCGGCGTTGTAGGCCTGGTAGAGGAAGCCTCCCACACCCGGGCGTCCTGTGAGCATCTCCACCGCTACGATCACCAGCCAGGCGATGCCCAGCGAGAGACGGAAGCCTGTAAACATGTAAGGCAGCGTGGCCGGAAGCAGCACCTTGAAGAGCGTCTTCGCTTTTGAGAGCTTCAACACCTTTGCGACGTTCAGATAGTCCTGCGGCACTGCACGCACACCCACTGCGGTATTCATCACGGTGGGCCACATGGCGCATACCGCGATGGTGAAGAGTGCCGCGGCATCCGATGGTCCGAAGGTGGTCGCTCCACCGGCGTCGGTGACTTTCAGGGAACTGAAGAGCACCAACCCCAGCGGAAACCACGCAAGCGGCGACACGGGCCTCAGCACCTGGATGATTGGATCCACGGCCTTTGTGAAAGTCTTGGACAATCCCAGGAAAAACCCGAGCGGCGTCGCCAGAAGAAGCGCGATGAGGTAGCCCTGCATCACGAGTTTCAGCGAGAGCGCGGTGAAGGAGAGGATGCCCTGATCCAATTCTCCGCGCTTGGCAAATGGCTCCACCACATACGGCTTCGAGGAAACCCATGCTTCCGCGGGAGTGGGCAAATCAGCGGAGATTCCCACCCTGACTTTCTTGACAACGGGGTCTCCAAAATCGTCCACCGACTT
>JAYUWZ010000438.1:0-3914 GCA_043753265.1 Verrucomicrobiaceae bacterium | reverse complement strand
CCTCGGCGAGCAGGATGGACGGGCTGTTGTGACTGGGCGGCAAACCACCCCGAATCGGAAGGGAGACGGGCGGCGTCTGCAAGTGAGCCTCACAGAGCAGTTCCCGGATGGTTGCCATCAACTGGGAGGGCTTCACAGGCTTCTCCAAGAGCCGCGAATGGCCGAGTTCCTCCACGCGGTGCAACAATCCCGGCCTGCCAAACATCGAAAGCAAAAGGAAAGGAAGGTGGGAGTGGATTGCAACTTTTCTCCAGAGCACCGAGGCATCGATTCCGGTCATATCCGGCATCTGCACATCCATGATGCACAAATCAAAATGGTCTCCCGAGCGCAGCGTTGCAAGTGCGTGAGCACCCGATTGCGCCTCACGCACTCGAAGTCCCCAGCGAGTGAGCTGCGCAACGAGGTTGCACCTGCTGGTGTGATTATCATCCACCACCAGCACCTGCTTTGCGGCAAATTCGGAAGGGACCGTCCTCGGTTCCATCGTTTCGTTGCCAGTGAACGCTGCCTGGATGGTGAATGAGAAAGTGGAGCCCGCCCCGGGCTCGCTCGCCACCCACATGCGTCCGCCCATCATGCGGCACAAACTCTTGCTGATCGCCAGACCCAGCCCCGTACCGCCGAAGCGCCGCGAGGTGGAGGAATCCACCTGCGAGAATACCTCAAACAGCCGTGACATCCGATCCACCGGAATGCCGATGCCCGTGTCGCGAACGGAGAAGTGAAGCTCGTCCGTCCCATTGGTGCCGGTGGCCCTGCGCCGCTTCACCTGGAGTTCGATTTCGCCGGCTTCGGTGAACTTGATGGCATTGCTCACCAGATTGCACAAAATCTGGCGTACGCGCGTGGCATCGCCCAGCACCACCGCGGGGATTTCCGGCTCGATGAAATAGATCAACTCGATGCTCTTTCCCGCGGCCGACTGGCTGAAGAGCTCCATCACGCCCTCGACCACCTGCACGAGATCGTAGGGCTGCCGCTCGATTTCCATCCGGCCCGCCTCGATCTTGGAAAAATCCAGGATGGAATTGATGATGCTCAGCAGGCTTTCCCCGGAGGTGCGGATGGTTTCCACGTAGGCGAATTGCTCGGGCGAGAGCTTCGTTTCCATGAGCACGCTCGTCATGCCAATCACACCGTTCATTGGCGTGCGAATCTCGTGGCTCATCATCGCGAGGAAATCGCTCTTTGCCCGGCTCGCCTCCTCCGCAGCCACCTTGGCCCGGGCGAGATCGATGACGACCTGCTTGCGATCCGTGATGTCCGAAATCACTCCCAGGAGCATGCCCTCCTGGTCGTCCCCGGCTGGCAGGGTATTGAATTCGGCGAGGCACCAGATGATGCGCCCCTCGCGGGTGATCATGCGAAACTCCTGTGAGCAGTGGGCGCGCGAGGCGGCGGAACGCATGCGTTCCGCGAATACCGCGTCGCGATCCTCCGTGTGGATGCAGTCCCTAAACAGGTTGGGGTTGGCCATCCACTCCCCGGGCTTGTAGCCAAGCAGATGCTCGATTTGCGGGCTCACAAATGCCCAGCGTCCGCCAGGGCCGGGCTCGGCGACGAAGGTGACGGAGGGAAGCTGCTCCACGAGCAATTGGTGGCGAGCCTGGGCCTTGTGCAGGGCGGCCTGGGTCTTGTAGCGCTGGCGCAAAACGAGAAGTGCAAAAATGGGAATGCCCGCCGCAACCAGCACTGCGCCGCCCACCAGCAGCGAATGGCGCCAGAGATGGAAAGTCCAGTCGCCAGCGGCAATATCCATCCCCAACAGATCGTTCGTGGCTTCCCCATTCGCAGTTTTCAGAGGCGCGAATCCGCTCACCCATGAACCATATTCATCGGTATGCGGCCCATCTACGGCGGGTTTGCGGGTCGCGAGTGCTGCCTGCAATGCCAAATCGGTCGGCGCGTCCTTGTACACATAGCCGGGCGGCGAGAAGTCCTTGGAATCCTGGGGCTCCGCGTCGACCATGAATACGACTGGGCCATTCGCAATTTGCCGCGTGATATACGCAAACCGCAGCCGCCCATCGCTCGCCCGCAACGCGCGCAACCGGTGCGCCACGGCTTCGTAGGCGGGATTTGCGACATCCCCAGCCTTCCCCACGAGGTCGTGCATTTCCGAGGTGCCAAGCATCGCGGCGCATGCGGCCACGTGCTGAATCATTTCCTGGCGCATGGCCTTGTCCTCCCACCTCCATGCCAGAAAACCGGCAGTCACGGCCAATGCGATGACAAAGGCTACCGCGCAGTAAACTCCTTTGCGCAGACCTCCAGTGGATTGATGGGTGGAAATGCTTGGTGCAGTCGCTTCGTTCATTGCGGATTTCGGCTCAGCCGGGACCTTTCCTCTGTCGGGGATTGATACGTGGGGAATGCTGGGGTGCCGAAGCGTTTGAGGGACTGCACGCGCTCCATGCGCGAAGCTGCCGGCCTTCTCGTGGAGAAGGCGGGCATCCCCGCATAGTCGTATGAGTTGAAGAGCGCATGTTTCACATCGTTACCATAAGCAAAGGTTGCGCGCATGTCTCTCAGGGGAATCTCTTAAACTGCACGGGGGGAAACCCCTAGAACTGACGTCTTCCATCTGCGGGTCGTACCTCACCGCGGTTTGCGGGGCGGTTTCGATTATCGGCGATAGATGCGATGGACGGGAGGGACCGTGTTGGCTGGACGTGGAGTGGGCTGCATGATGGGGGGTTGTTGCGGTTGTTGCGCATAGTGCGTGATGCGTGGTTGGGCATATCGGCGATAGGGCGTCGCCGATAATCCGGCAATGGAAGTAGCTGGGAGTCTGGGGCTTGGGGAACGGCAAGGGATTATCGGCGATAACGGCGATGAGGCGAGTTGACGTGCGGGGGAGGGGTTGTTGCAGTTGTTGCGCATTCGGCGCGAGAGTGATTTTGATAGGGGCATTATCGGCAATAATGGCGATGGATGCGTTGGGGTCGCACTGGTGGAAATGGGTAGAGCGGGAATGTTCCACGTGTTCCACGGTGCGCGATTGCGTTTCTGAATCCACATCGCCCTTCCCTGCCTCTTCATACCCTTCCCATGCCATGGATGAAAGTATGGCAGAAGCTTGGTTGGAATTCAAGCGCGCCTTCACGCCCCGCGAAAGGTGCGACGCCAGCACAACAGCCCTTTATTTTCTTCTATCAAACGTTTGTAGGGCTTCGTGTTTGGCTGAATCCATCCGGTTCGCGGAACTTGGAATATGATCCTGCCACGCTACCGTCCCCGCGTTGAGGGAATGGCCGAGACAAAAGGGACCGACATCTGTCTGTCCTTGTTCCGATGGCTTTGGTATCAAACAACCTTCTACACCATGAATCGCCACACCCGACTTCAGATTCTCGCCGGCTTGGGTGTGCTAATTGTCGCGTTCATTGTTTGGTGGCCGCGGACGGAACCGCCCCTTGAGGCAAACAACATCGCGACCCCAGTCCCGGCTCCTGACAATTCTGGAGCAACTACACCACCTACGGCGGGGCCTATGCCGCAGCAACGTCAAACTGAGGGCGGGAGGTTTGGCGATCTTGCGACGCTCAGTGCCGTGCCGATTGAGTTTTACGGCAAAGTCGTTGATCAAGAAGGCAAACCGCTGGCTGGGGTGGAGATCACCGGTGGCACGGGCAGCTCTACTGGTTTCATGCAACAGGAGACGCGCAGCTATAAGACTACGACGGATGGAAATGGGCTATTCACCTTTGGAGGGTTTCGCGGCGATGCGCTGATCCTCGAGCTCAAAAAGCCTGGTTATAACTTCGAGAGCGACCGCATTCGCTTCCATTACTCACCCATGAACCGGGGGGTGAAGCGCTTCACGCCAGAGCGCGCCATCCCGTAGTGTTCCAGATGTGGAAAAGTCTTGGAGCGGAACCGCTCATTCACTATGCGAGCAACGATATAAG
>JAYUWZ010000437.1:0-1694 GCA_043753265.1 Verrucomicrobiaceae bacterium | reverse complement strand
AATCGCAGGGCTCCGGCATCGTCGTCGACAATGAGAATGCGCGGGCGGTTATCCGCGGGGAGGATCGGCTCTTCATCTGGCAGGCGTGACATCTGGGTTGATTCGTATACCGGCGGCCGGCTGGACGTAGTAGATAGAACATTTTTATCACACGATGAATTCATTTAGCTTATACACCCGGAAATCGTTTGGAATGCGAAGGACTGGCATGAATCTCAGAAATCCAACGCTTGCGTATCTGGTAAACAACTTGATCGATACCTGCCGGGACGAGGAGGAGACGTTTCGCGTTGCATCGGAGGAAATCCGTGACGCGCCCACGCAGTCCATTCTCGCCGAATGTGCGCGGCAGCGCGCGGAATTTTCCACCGAACTGGAGAGCCTGGTTGCCATGGAAACACCTGCATCCGGCCAGACCATCCATACGCTGGGCATTCTTCACAGAAGCTGGATTCACTTTCGCATCGCGAGTGCTGGTGATGAGCAGACAATCCTCAACGAATGCGAGCAGGAGGAAATCGAAGCGGAGGACGAATTTCGAAAAGTGTTGAAGACGAAATTGCCTCCCGAAGTCGTCGAAGTCCTCGAAAGGCAGGTTCAGGAGGTGCGAATCACGCGGAGCCGACTGAACCGGCTCGGTCAGGTTTCCTCCAGCGGTTCAGATGTGGCTTCCAGGCGGGATAATTCACAATTGCTCGTGAGTAGTGACTCCAGCGCTGCGTAGGGTGCTCATGCTCCCGGGGTAGACGGATCGGTGCGGGCAACGCCCTGGGGGGCGAAATTATTTTAAAATCTGAAATTGGATGCAACCACTTCGCAGGTGCGAGGCGATTGGCTGGCGTGCTGCTCTCCTCTCCTCACGGTCCTTCCCGCCTATTGCAGGAATGGATATCTGGGCGTATAGAGACAGCGCGTTCTGTCTAGTCCGGTCCTAGCACCCATGAAAACACGTCCTGTCGAAAAGCAGCCGTCCCCAAATGGTAAAAGTCGTTCCACTCCTGCGGTAAAAAAACGCGGCGCTACGGTGGCCAAGCCTCCGGCGAGCGGGCCACTGGATGAGAATTACATGCTTTTGGAGGCGCTGCAGGCATTCCGGCAGGGGGATTTCACCGTTCGGCTTCCTGCCGTTTGGACAGGGATTTACGGAAAGATTGCAGATGCTTTCAATGACGTGCTGAATACGAATGAGCGGCGCGCAAAAGAGACCCAACGGGTAAGCAATGTTGTGGGCCGAGAGGGCCGCCTGAAGCAGCGCATGAATGTACCGGGCCTGATTGGGGGCTGGGCGGACGAGGTGCATGCGTGGAACGCGCTGATAGACGATCTGGTGCGCCCGACCACCGAGGTGACGCGCGCAATCGGCGCCGTGGCCAAGGGCGACCTCGCCCAGTCGATGGCTCTCCAGGTGGATGGCCGCCCGCTGGAGGGCGAGTTTTTGCACTCTGCCAAACTGGTGAATCGAATGATCGAGCAGCTTTCCACCTTCACCTCCGAGGTGACGCGTGTGGCGCGCGAGGTGGGCACCGAGGGCAAGCTGGGTGGCCAGGCCCAGGTGCGCGGTGTGTCGGGTGTGTGGCGTGATCTGACAGAAAGCGTGAACCAGATGGCAGGCAACCTGACTGCCCAGGTGCGCAACATTGTGGAGGTGACGATTGCCGTGGCTGCCGGCGACCTTTCCAAGAAGATCACCGTGG
>JAYUWZ010000436.1:0-1695 GCA_043753265.1 Verrucomicrobiaceae bacterium | reverse complement strand
ACGTTCTTGTTCTTCGCGGGCATCATTCTCGGTACCTCGAATGCGGTGAATCTGACCGACGGCCTCGACGGCCTGGCCACAGGGTGCACGCTGACGGTGACATTTGCCTACTCCGTTTTGGCCTACATCGCGGGCAACTACAGGATCGCGGAATACCTACAGGTTCCCTTTTATCCGCAGGCTGGTGAACTCACGGTATTTTGCATGGCGCTCGCGGGCGCCTCGCTGGGCTTTCTTTGGTTCAATGCGCACCCCGCGAAGATGTTCATGGGTGACACTGGATCGCTGGCCATTGGCGGTGCCATTGGCGTCGTGGCGATCTGCGTGAAGCAGGAACTGCTGCTGCTCATCATTGGATTCGTTTTTGTCGTCGAGGCTTCGTCGGTGCTCATCCAGCGCTTCTATTTCAAATATACCAAGCGCAAGTACGGCGAGGGCCGCCGCGTGTTCAAGATGGCCCCGCTGCACCACCACTTTGAGTTGAGCGGCTGGAAGGAAACCTCCGTGGTCGTGCGTTTTTGGATCGTAAGCTTCATCTGCGCACTCCTCGGCCTTGCCACACTGAAACTGCGATGAACGTAGCCCATCTCCATATTGCGGTACTCGGGGCGGGGGAAAGCGGCACAAGCGCGGCAACGTTGCTGCGCGGACTCGGTGCGCGTGTGACTGTGCTGGATAGCGGCGATCCCGCCAAGCTTGCGGAGAAAATTGCCACGATGGAAAAATCAGGCATCGCATTCATTTCGGGTGCTGCCGCAGATGTGGACTCATCGCGCTACGATCTCGGGGTGCTGAGCCCGGGCATCGATCCCGTGATGCCGCTCGTGAAGAATTTCCGGGCCAAGGGCATTGAACTCATTGGCGAGCTGGAGATCGCGGATCAGCTCTGCGGCAAACCCGTGGTGGGAATCACCGGGACGAATGGAAAGACCACCACAACGCAGCTCGTGGAAACGATGCTGAATGGCTGCAACATCAAGACCGCTGCCTGCGGAAACATCGGGCCGGCCTTCTCCGCAAAGGTGCTCGAAGGTCGTGGGCTCGACCTGATGACCGTGGAGATTAGCAGTTTTCAACTGGAGGAAATCCGCAAGTTTCGTCCGCAGATCGCCGTGTGGCTGGGGTTCGCGCCGGATCACCTGGACCGCTACCCGGACATGGAGAGCTACTATGCGGCGAAGGCGCGCATCTTTGAAAACCAGACCGATGCCGACTGGGCAGTGGTGAACTACCGTGACAAGCTTCCTGCACTCAAGGCGCGCAAGATCACCTTCAGTGCCTATACGACGGGCGGCGATTTCGATTTGCGCGAGGGCGTGATTCACTATCACGGCGAGCCGGTGCTCGCGATGCGCAACACCACCCTGCGGGGCTCGCACAATGCGGAAAACCTGATGGCCTCCCTCGGCGTGGGAGTGGCGCTGGGACTCGACTTTGCCGCCATGTGCCCGCCTCTCTGTGCCTACCGCGCGCTGCCGCACCGCTGTGAGCTCATCCGAGTGGTGGATGGCGTGGACTACGTAAACGATTCCAAGGCCACCAACCTCGACTCCGTCGAGAAGGCACTCGCTGGCGAGACCCGCCCGGTCGTGCTCATCGCGGGAGGGAAGGACAAGGGATTCGAATTCGACAGTATCGCCGAACTCGTCGGCGAAAAGTGCCGCTGCGCCGTGCTCCTGGGCGAGATGGCCGACC
>JAYUWZ010000435.1:0-3919 GCA_043753265.1 Verrucomicrobiaceae bacterium | reverse complement strand
CTCATGCAGGCATGGCAGGCTGTCGTTCCCAGTGGTATCAAGGGTGGCGATGTTGCCCCCATGAAACTCGTGTTGATGATCGCCTTCCTGGTGCTCGTCATCGCCGCAGTCATCTGCATCACGCAGGCCCAGCGCCGTATCGCTGTGCAATACGCAAAGCGCGTGGTTGGCCGCAAGGTCTACGGCGGCGTCGCCCAGTATATGCCCCTGAAGGTGAATTATGCAGGCGTTATGCCCATCATTTTCGCCCAGGCGCTTCTCATGTTCCCTGCCACGATGCTGCGCATGATGGCTACGACTCCGGGAAGCTGGCTCAACAGCGCGGCAAACTTCCTCGACCAGGGTTGGTTCCACTACGTGGGGTATGCCATCCTCATCTTCTTCTTCAGCTACTTCTGGGTCGCCACCCAGTTTCAGCCGCAGCAAATCTCTGATGACCTGAAAAAAGCAGGTGGTTATATCCCGGGCGTTCGTCCTGGTAAGCCCACTGCGGATTTCCTGGATAATTCGATGACCCGCCTCACGTTTGCGGGCGCCATCTTCCTCACGGTGATCGCACTGCTGCCTCAGCTTGTCACTGAATCCATGGGCATTCCCCCGCTGGCCGCGCAATTCTTCGGCGGCACCAGCATTCTGATCGTCGTGGGCGTGGTGCTCGACACCATGCGCCAGATTGAGACGCATCTGCTCCAGCGCCATTACGATGGCTTCCTCCGCAAGGGAAAGCTGCGTGGCCGTTTCGACCGCTCGCCCGAACAGCGCGGTGAGACCGTGACCAACAACGCGTTGATCTTCGTATCGGTGGGGGTTGCACTCCTCGTGCTGGCTGGCATCGTTGCCTTCCTGATTGCTCAAATTCCGAAATAGTGAAGCGTCGCATTGTTCTGCTTGGCCCTCCCGCCTCGGGAAAAGGAACGCTCGCTGATGCGCTCCAAAACCGATTTGGTCTCCCCGTTGCCTCGCCAGGCGCAATGCTTCGTGCGGAAAAAGCCGCCGGCACTCCACTCGGATTGGAAGCAGATAAATTGACCCGCGACGGCAATTTGATTGATGACGCAATCATCAATGGAGTTGCTGCCTCCTGGCTCACCAGCGCGCGCATCGGAGGATTTATTTTCGACGGTTACCCCCGCACCATTGTACAGGCTCAAGCTCTGGACCGCATGCTTGCGGATCGCAACAGCGAGCTCGACGTCGCCATCCTGCTCGACGCGGCACGGGAAACGCTCCGCCGCCGGGTCGAGTCCCGGGCGACCTGCTCCAAGTGCGGCAATATTGTCAGTATCGGCGTCCACATCGCGGACATGTCCGGGAGTTGCCCGCGTTGCGGCGGCCAGTGGAGCCGCCGGCCGGACGATACACTTGAGACTCTCGAGCATCGTCTCCGCGAATATAACGACAAGACTGCGCCCGTCGCGGGGTACTACGAAACACGGGGAGTCCTGCACCGAATTTCGACCGAGCATCCCGAGCAGGATGTGTTACAGTCCGCCCTCCAAATTTTGAATTGATGATTAAGATCAAGAGCGAACGCGAAATCGTGAAGATGCGCATTGCCTGTGCAACGGCAGCGCGCATCCTTGATCGCCTTGCTCTGCTCGTTCGTCCCGGAATCACCACCGGCGAGATCGATGCCGCAGCCGCGGATTACATGGTCGAGGAAAATTGCAAGAGCGCCTTCAAGGGCTACCGCGGTTTTCCCGGCTACATCTGCATCTCGGTCAACGAGGAAGTCGTGCACGGTATCGGCGGTGCCCGCCGCATCCAGTACGGCGACATCGTGAAGATCGACTGCGGAGTCGTCAAAGAAGGCTGGGTGGGGGACACCGCGAAGACCGTCCCCGTCGGAGCCGTCACGCCCGAGTGGCGCAGGCTCCTCGCCGTGACGGAGGATGTGCTCGAGCGCGTCATCCCCATTGCGACCCCGGGAAAGCGGGTTGGTGATATTGGAGCTTTTATTGAAGACGAAATCGTTGCGAACGGCTATAATGTGGTCCGCGAGTTTGTCGGCCATGGAGTCGGGCGCGACCTGCATGAAGATCCGCAGGTCCCCAACTTCGGACGCCCCGGCAGCGGGGATAAGCTTAAGCCCGGCATGACAATCGCCATTGAGCCCATGGTTAATCTGGGCACCGCAAGTGTTCGCACTCTCGCAGACCGCTGGACCGTCGTCACCGCCGATGGCCAGCCCAGCGCGCATTTCGAACACACGATTCTTATCACCAAGGATAAACCGGAAATTTTAACATGGCGCGAGAAACACCAATCGAAATAGACGGCCGGGTGACCGAGTGTCTTCCCGGCACAATGTTCCGGGCGGATCTCGGCGATGGCCATCGTATTCTCGCCCATATCAGCGGAAAAATGCGCAAAAACTTCATTCGCATCTTGCCAGGCGATAAAGTTTCGCTAGAACTGTCAACCTACGACCTGACGAAAGGCCGTATAACTTTCCGTCACAAGTAGCTTTTCATACCGTTCGCACGAAGCGCCAATGCTGTAAACATGGGCTCTCCGGGCGATTTTTTGTCCTCTAAATCCAAAACTTTTTAACCAAAAATCATGAAAGTCCGAGCATCCGTAAAAAGGCAGTGTGAAAGCTGCCGTATCGTGAAGCGGAAGAATGTCCTCCGCGTCATCTGCAAAAACCCACGCCATAAACAGCGCCAGGGCTAATCTCAAACACCATACCATTATGCCACGTATTCTCGGCGTAGATATTCCCGGCGACAAGCGCATCGAAGCTTCGCTCCCTTACATTTACGGCATCGGCCCCAGCAACACCAAAAAGGTGCTCGAGGCGGCCAATGTCGACCCAAGCATCCGCGCGAAGGACCTTACTCCTGAGCAGCTGAACGCAATCATCCACGCGATTTCGGCCCAGAAAATTTTGATCGAAGGCGACCTGCGCCGTGACCTTCAGCAAAACCTGAAGCGCCTGCAGGCCATTAACTGCTATCGTGGCATCCGGCATCGCCGTGGGCTGCCCGTGCGCGGCCAGCGCACCCAAACCAATGCCCGCACCCGCAAGGGTCCGCGCAAGACCGTCGGCGTCCAACGCGCCAAGGACGCGAAATAACCTGTAAAGACACTTATTATGGCTGATAACGAAACCGCACCCGCCGCGCCAGCGCCCGAGGTGCCCGCTGCAACCGCAGCACCGGCTGCAGCACCTGCCGCCGAAGCAAAACCGAAGGCCGCCAAGAAAGCCGCCGGTCCCAAGAAATCCAAAGATGCCGCCGCTGCCGCACCCGGTGCCGCCGCTGCTCCCACTGTCGACGCTTCTCTCGACCTGAATGCCGGCATCGAGCCCATCAAGGTCGTCAAGGCCAAGGGCAGCAAGAACGTGCAAGTGGGCGTCGCCCACATCCTCGCCACGTTCAACAACACCATGGTCACCATCACCGACGTCTCAGGGAACGTGCTTTCCTGGTCTTCGGCTGGTGTCCGGGGTTTCAAAGGCTCGCGCAAGTCGACGCCTTTCGCCGCTCAGCTGGCGGCTGAAGACGCCGCTCGCAAGGCGATGGACCACGGCCTTCGCAACGTCAGCATCTTTATCAAGGGTCCCGGCTCGGGACGTGAGTCTGCTCTGCGCGGAATCGGTGCCAGCGGCTTGAAGGTCAACTTCATCCGCGACCTCACGCCCATTCCTCACAATGGTTGTCGCCCTCCTAAGCGCCGACGCGTCTGAGCTGGCAGCCAGGACTTTTTTAGACTTTTCCCCAAGACTTAGGTCAGAGACGAAGATATGGCGAGATACATTGGTCCAGTTTGCCGCTTGTGCCGGCGTGAAGAGACGAAGCTCTTTTTGAAGGGTGATCGTTGCTACACCGACAAATGCGGCTATGAGCGCCGCGCCTACGCACCTGGTCAGCACGGCCAGGCCCGACGCCGAAAGGTGTCAAACTACGGCGCCCAG
>JAYUWZ010000434.1:0-1697 GCA_043753265.1 Verrucomicrobiaceae bacterium | reverse complement strand
GTGGGGGCACCAGCGTGCGCGAAATCATCACCACCTGCGAAAAAATCTCCGGCAAGAAGATCGCCGTCATAGAGAAACCCCGCCGCGCAGGCGACCCGCCCCGCCTCATCGCCGGCTCCGAAAAAGTTCGCGCCGAGCTCGGCTGGAGCCCCCAATACCAGGACGTCGAAAAAATCATCTCCAGCGCCTGGGCCTGGCACCTTGCGCATCCAGAAGGCTACGGGGATTAGCGGGGAATTTGTGTCATCAGTTTTGGCGCTTTGCGCTGTGAAGACGGCGGCAGGAATCACGCCGCTCCTTGGCGCTGCGCCAGTTTTCACCCCTCGCTTTGTAACCGAACCTCCCACTCCACTACGGTAACACATGGCATCCCTTTTTTCAAGGCATGCCATTACCGAAAAACAAAACGGAGCAGAGCTTTCGCCCTGCCCCGTTGTGAGTTTATTCAGGATAACTGGCCTTTAGGAGTTCTGCTCCTCGATCTTGACCGGTTTGTAGCCGCCTATGCTCTTAAAGTAGAGCAGGAGCAATAGGTAGATGAGGGCCATCCCCATGGGAAGGACAGCGTCAGCCTTCAGCGTATTACGGGCGCCAACGATATAGGCTTCAACCATCGCTTTTTGATCCGAAGTCAACTGGGACTTTTCAGCAGGGACGTTATTGTGCTTTTCCGTCTCAGCGAGCTTCTTGGCGGCTTCCATTTTGGCACCATCGAGAGCCGAGACTTCTTTAAAGATGCCCAGGAGTCCCGAGGGCTTTTCAGCCTTGTTGGCTTCCAGCACAGCCTGCTGGCCCTTCTCTTCCAGGTGCTCGGCTGCAAAACGATCCTTGGCGTAGCCCAAACCAGGGCCACCGATCTGCCCGACTGAGAGCATACCGATGCCGCCCATGATGGACATGGCCACCGCACCTGAGCGCGGGAAACGATCGCCGACCACAGCCAGCATGGTTGGCCAGAAGAAGGTCTTGCCGATGCTATAGAGCAGCATCGCGCCGAAGGCAAAGGTGAGCGTGGTCACCGTTGCACAGGCCAGGAGGCCGACGATTGCGAAAATCGAGCATGTGAACAGGAGCGCGACGGGTGAGAGCTTGAGGCGCGACTCGATCCAGTGGCTGCAGAAACGCAGCGCAAACATCA
This sequence comes from Verrucomicrobiaceae bacterium, assembly GCA_043753265.1. Taxonomy (GTDB): domain Bacteria; phylum Verrucomicrobiota; class Verrucomicrobiia; order Chthoniobacterales; family Chthoniobacteraceae; genus SXWH01. The sequence goes on along the minus strand of JAYUWZ010000434.1, from coordinate 559 downwards.
TCGCAGACGCGAAGATGAAGAGGATGGTGCCCTGTTTTGCGGTCAAAATGGTGCCGTTGATGTTTTCGATCCACGAGTCGGTTCCCAGTTCGAGCGAACCGAGGATGGCGTGAGCGAAAAACAGCATGAACATCATCCAGTGGCCCATGGCGAACTGGGTGATGACCGCAACCCAGGCCACAAAGCCCACCCCGACGCAGCCCGAAATGATAACCCACGTTTGGGACTTGAAGAATTCATTTCCAGTGATGCCGCCGAGGATGCCGCCAAGCGAGTCACGGAAGAACAGGAAGAGCAGCAAACCGACGATGCTCGCGCCCATGATGCCGACGTCTTTCATCATCTGGCCCAGAGAAAGGCCCTTGGACGAAGCTTCGGATTTGGGGAACTTTTGCCCGAAGAACAAAAAACCGTAAATGAACGTAGGAATGAGATACAGGCCGAGTTTCATTTTCCACGAGAGGGCGTCGCCGACGAACAGGGTAACGAGCGCACCAAGAATCATTCCCGCAGGCCAACTGGCGTGAAGGATGTTCAGGTAGTGCGTGCGGTTATTGGG
>JAYUWZ010000433.1:0-1697 GCA_043753265.1 Verrucomicrobiaceae bacterium | reverse complement strand
CAGTGGAGCAGGCGATCGCACCCGTGCGCTGGTCGCATGGAATACGGAAACCGGCCTGCGGGTAAAGCCCATGCTCGGTGCCTCCAGTAATATCGAAGGACTGGCCGTGCATCCCCTCACTGACGATGTCATCGCCACCGGGCCGGATACGCGGACATGGAATCTTTCCACCCGGAAGCCCGCCTGGAAGATGAGCGGCAGTGGAAATGCGGGGGTGTTTTTTGGAAAAGACGATGAGTTCTTTCCCCACGGCAGCCCCGTCCTCCTCTCTCCAGATGGCACCGTGCAGCCCATGGAATGGCAGTGGGCTTCCAACGCCGACGCCGCTGCAACTGTGAGCGCCGGCGGCGACTGCGTGGTGGTCGGCCTCCCAGCCCCGAACACGAAATCGAAAGTTTCCATCATTCACCGGGGGAAGGAAGCGTTCACCCGCAGCGAGCCCATTTCGTTTAATGGCCCTCTCCAAATAATGCGTATTACGCACGCTGGAGACCGGGTCGCGCTGATCGATTTCTATGTGGGAATCAAGCTCCACGAAACAGCGACCGGAAAGCAGTTGAATGACATCGATGTGAGTGGATATCGCAACTGCAACGACATGGTCTGGATCGGCCGGGATCGTTTGCTGGGGCTGATGTCTGTGGAATCACGCGGTGCCGCCAACTGGGAGGAGCACGTTGTGCTGTGGGATGCAAACACAGGGCGACGAATCCGGACCTCGCGCCATCCTTCAAACATGGATGCCCTGGCTCTCGCCCCGGATTCACGTACCGTTGCGGAGGCTGGATCCGACCAGATCGTGCGCATCCGCGACGTGGAGTCGCTGGGCATTCTGGATGAGTTTCGCGCGCACGACGGGGAGATCCTGGCTCTCGCCATCCATCCCACTAAACCCGTCCTCGCCAGCACCTCGCTCGATCGCACCATCCGCCTTTGGAATCTCGCCGACCACACTTTGCTGGAGGAGATTGCGTCACCGTGCTCGAAGCCCACTTCCCTGCAATTCAGCCCGACGGGAGACTACCTCTCCAGTAGCGATGACAGTGGGGATATCTATGTGTGGGATCTGCGCAAGCCAGCCGTGCAGCCGCGTTCCGCCGCCACCCGGCAGCCAAGGGAGGGTGTGGCCAAGCTTCGCCAGCGAGCTGAGACTTCTGCCCGCGCCAGCAAATGGGAGGAAGCCCGCGCCGCGTTCGAAAAGAGCATCGCCGCGAAGTCGGAAGATGCTGATTACTGGTTCTCGCTGGCTCCCATTCTGGTGCAACTGGGGGATCGGGAGGCCTACCTGCGACACAGAAGCGCCATGCTCGTGCGCTTCGGCCATTCGGAAGATCCTGTGACCATGGAACGCCTCGCAAAAGCATGCATGCTGCTCGGCCACGATGATGCCCCACAGGATGAGGCCATACGCCTGGGCCGCGAATCGGTGGAAAAAGGGAGGGCGCATGATTATGTCATGTTCTTCCGGTTCGCCCGCGGCCTGGGCCAGTACCGTGCGAAGGACTACACGGCGGCAGCCGAGTCGCTTGAGCGGTTTACGGGCAAGCCTCCGGAAGGCCCACTCCCGCTAAACGCGTTTGCAGTGCGTGCCATGGCGTTGAAGCACCAGGGACTGCAGAATGAGGCGCAGGCGCTGCTCGCCACCGCCAGGGAGAGTGCCCCTAAAATTTTGCCACCTGTGGATGCCGCCGACCAGG
>JAYUWZ010000432.1:0-3920 GCA_043753265.1 Verrucomicrobiaceae bacterium | reverse complement strand
GCAGGACGGAAGATCCTGCTCGTCGGATTCTCATGGGGCTCATTGATTGCAGCGGGTGCCGCGGCAAAGGAGCCGGATTTATATTCCGCTTACGTGGGTATCAGTCAGGTGGTGAACCAGAACAAAGGCAGGAGCGTGCTTTACCAAGGGGCGCTCGCAATTGCTCGCGCGACGGGAAATGCAAAAGCCACGAGTGATTTGACAAAAGTCGGACCCCCGCCGTGGAAGGACGCTCCCACCCACGAGATCGCAGCACGCTGGTGGAGGAAGTTTAGCAAACAGATCCCACACAAGATCACTCCATTGCGTTACACGTTGCTCGCATGCACTTCGCCAGCTTACAGCCCGCTCGATATTGTGAAAGCATACATGGGAATGACGGCATCCGCTGCTCCGCTCCATGCAGAGATTTACAGGGCTGATTTGTGCAGGGAGATCCCGCGCCTCGAAGTGCCAGCCTGGTTTCTCGTGGGGCGGCATGATACCGTTGTGAGTTCGGCGGTGCAGGAACGCTATTTCCGCTTACTGCGTGCGCCCAAAGGGAAGCACTTGATTTGGTTCGAACAGTCGGACCACGCTCTCCATCTGGAGGAATCGGAAAAGTTTCGCGCGGTGATGCGGAAGGTCCAAGCCAGCCTGAGATTACGCGAGGGTCGGAGGGAGTGATGGCAATTCTGAATCTACTTCGCAGGCTGGTCTTTCACCCGCTCCACATGCCCATCCACGAATACCACGGTTCGCAATCCTGCGGAATCCGTGAACTTCGCCTGGAGCAAGGGAGTCTTGGCCGGCTGGGTAATGGCGGACGCCGATTTCCCAGCCAGTAGCAGTTCGTAGCCTCCTGGTTTGCCCTCGGGATCGAAGGGACACGTGGTCACCTTGTCCAGTTCCTTGAGGAAATCACCCTTCAGCGCGTCGAGAGTGGCGGGGTATAGGTCGTCGTGATCGAGTTGCCACGCCATGAGGGCGATAGACAGCTGGCGCGCGTTGTTTTGGCACTTCGTCACCTTGGCTTTGTCGCGCATCGCTTCGATGAGATTCGGCTTGGCGGGCGCGGGGTCGGCAGCGTGTAGGGGGCTCAGAAGCAGTGCTGCCGCGAGGAAGGAGGCGAGTTTCATGGACTTGGCAGTATGGGGACACGTGACGGGCAGCAAGCGGATTCCAAAGTTTTCCCTGCGTCAGCCCGGGGTCACTTCCCCTTCACAAACTTTACGATGTCCTCGCGTAGTTTCACCGAATCCTTGTCGAGCAGGTACATCATGTGTCCGCTTTCGTAGTAGGCGTAGATGATGTTTTTTCGCAGGCTGTCCGGGATTGCCAGGTGGTCCATGGAGTAGCGGGTGGCATCGGGCGGGACGGCGAGGTCGCGGAGGCCCGAGCACACGAGCACGCGGAAGTGGGGATTCGCCTTCATGGCGTCGGCGAGAGCGCGGTCGGTGCCGGCGTAGCGGTTGGCAAAACGCGTGTAATTCCAGGGCAGGCCGGTGAGGACACGGTAGGGGTGATCGCTCTCCCAGCCCAGGGTGCCGCGCAGATAAGAATTTGCCATGGCGTTGAATGGCCCGATGACGCCAGAGAAACTGGGATCGAATTCCGGACGCGAGTCGCTGCGATCGGAATCCTCCGCCACCACGCGGGAGTCAAATCTGCCGAGGATCTTCCCCTCCTTGCGTAGCAGTAATTCGCGAAGCGTGCTGGCGTCGATGCGGAGGTCGTTGTCGATGACCTGATCCACCGTGAGCCCAGTGAAACGGGCCAGTTTCGTGGCGATGCGCTTTTTCTCGTCAGCGCCAATCACGCGGCCTTTGAGCAGCGCGGCGGCATATTCGCCAAAGGCAAATTCCCGCGCCTCGGACATCACCTTTTCAAGGTCGCCGCCGAGCTTTCCGTGAAAATGTGCCGTCGCCGCCAGCGCGGGCAGGAAGGTCATGTAGGGCACGTCGTTCACTTCGGTGGGGGAGAGCGTGGCGAAGTTGATCACGCCGCTCACGCAGACGAATCCCGCCATCATCATCCCGTGCTTGTCCTGAAGGTAGTTGGAAAGTCCCGCGCCCCGCAGCCCACCGTAGCTTTCGCCACAGAGATACTTGGGCGACATCCAGCGGCCTTCCCGGGTGGTGAAGAGGCGGATGAATTCGCCGCATGCCTCGATGTCTTCCTCCACTCCCCAGAATTGTTCTCCCTTCTCCCCCTTGGCAGGACGGCTTGCGCCAGTGCCCACGGGATCGAGGAAAACGAGGTCTGCCACGTCGAGGATGGAGTCGGGGTTGTCGGTGATCTTGCCCAGCGTTTCAAAGGTAAGGCCATCCGGGGGGAGGCTGATTTTCTTCGGACCGAGCCCGCCAAAGTGCAGCCATACCGCCGCGCTGCCGGGGCCACCATTGAAGCAATACATGATGGGCCGTCGCTCATCCTTGGCTGCGAGCGGCTTCCCATCGGCACCGGTTGCGGCGTAGTAGACGTAGAAGACATCAGCGCGGGGTGTTCCGTCTTCCTTGAGGAGCGGCAGCGTGCCCGTCTTCGCCATGTAGGAGATTTCGCTGCCTCCGATTTTTACCGTCCCCTTGGTCTCTTTTGCCTTCCCTTCGGATTTGGCGTCCTTCGATTTTTCGTCCGCCTTCGCGTCGTCCTTTTTCTCCTCCGTCTTGCCTTTTGCAGTATTCTCGGGCTCCGCCTTTTTCACTTCGGGCGTCTTGGTGTCGCCCTGCTGGGCGAGCGCGGTCATGGAGATTGCAAGGGCAAGCAGAGGTCGGAGCATGGGTGAGGCTGATAGCACCGCTTCCATTCTCTGCAACTCCCATCGCCGGAATGGACGCCAATAAATTGGAATAATCTCGTTCGGTAGGTACACGCCGCAAGTTGAGATAGGGAAGTTCCCCATCCCGTGGTGAGTATAAAGCCAGTACCATATGCCGAGTCTCAGGGGGCCGGCTTGGAGTGGACGATGCTTCACTATAAGGCGTGAAACGACTCCTGCCACCCATCCGGATGGGCTCCCGCCAATGGGGAAGCACGCCACGCACCGGAATGGGCCGGGCTGCCGATTCCCGGTGGCTGGCATCATCGCACCGGGGTGTCATGATCGTGGAAATGCTCGTGGCGATGGGCATCATCGCGCTGGTGCTGATGTCGTCCATCACAGGCCTCCTGGGCGCGAACCGGCAGGCGGCAGCCTATCGGGCTCTTACGGCGGCGCGAATGGTGGTCGAGCGGAATATCGAGAACGCCCTGTCGGTGAGTTGCGACACGAACAATGTGCCTCCCATTCTTGCCACGACCCGTGTGAGCGGCTCGACGTATGACGATGATGGGGGAGGGGACAACAAGGTGAATCTCCTCATTCAGAATTCCAGCGGCACTAACATCATTCTCAAGGGCACCCTTACGCGCATCGTGACGATGGAATCGAATCCGCAGAATGCCCCTATCCGCCGCATCACTTTTCGTCTCGTCTTCAATTTCCGAGGCCGGGATTACACGACCGCGATGACGACCTTTCGCGCGATCGATGATTTTTAGACCCATGAAAAAACTCCATAAATCCCATCTGGCTGGCGTCTCCATGGTGGAGATGGTGATGTATTGCACCATGGCGGTCATCATCGGTGCGGTGATCTTCAGCACCATGCGCTCGGGGAGCATACTCTCGGTGAAAAACGCATCGCTCAACCGCTCGCATGACGAACTGCGCACGGCGCTGGATCGGCTTGCGAACAACCTGCGCATGGCACGGAACGTCCCCACCCTGCTCAACGCCGGCGGCGCCACGGTGGCGAGCGGCCCTGCGGCTGGCATTCGGTTTGATCGGATCATCGGGGAGCCCTATGCGCTCGATCCGGTCAATACGGCCGGCTCCCTTTCGGCGTCTGCCACCACCTTGGTCATATACCGCTCCACGGTGGTGATCGGCCCTCCCCCGG
>JAYUWZ010000431.1:0-1697 GCA_043753265.1 Verrucomicrobiaceae bacterium | reverse complement strand
GCTGGCGTTGCCGTTCGTGGGGTCGGCTGTTCCCTGGCCAAAATCGAGCGAGGCTGGCCGTGCGTATTTTGTTCCTACTGCGTCGAAATGAATCACCTCCCAGCCCGCGCGGTATTGCGCCGAGCGTGTATTGGCGGGGCGGAACCATAGCCAGTCCAAGCCGCTCGTGTCGCTGTCTGGCAAATCGGCAAGGGCAAGCTCGCCCGCCGCGAGACCGCGCCTGCCATAAAGCTGTGCGAAGAGCGGGATGGTTCCATCCACCCTCAGTTTGCTTGCTGCGGTGAATCTCGTGCCATCGGCAAGCTTGCCGGCCACGGCGACGACACCGCGATTGGTGAGCCTCAGCGCGAGAAAGCCATTCCCTTGCGGATAGAGTGCTGGATCCATGGGCGGAACCTGCGCCTTGCTTGTAAGGGCCACGTTGTAAGTGCCCCTGGTCGGCGTGCCAGTTGAGGGCAGATTGAGATATGACTGCGAGACCAGGTTTTTCGTGCCAAAGGGGGCTTTCTTTCCCGTGCCAGTGCCCGCCATCGGTGGGTAAACATGGTAGGGAGTCATCCTGGCTGCAAGCCCTTCAGATTCACTCACCTCGAAAGCAACATATACAAAGGGTATGAACGTATACCCACCGTTTTTGAATACTGCGACTCCGTCGTTATTCAGAAGTCCCGAGAAGGGGAAGTTTTTCCCCGAGTTCAGGAGGCTGCCGGTGAATCTGCCACTCGCATTCAGCGTCACCGACAGAAACCCTGTCATGGGTATCGTGGGAGTGCCTTCGGGACGAATCAGCACGTGGTAAGTGCCTGCCAGCTCCGGACGAAGGTTCACGTAAAACACTGTCCTGTACAGGGTCTCGGAGTTGCGGTCGGCGGCATCCCGAGCCCTGACCTCGATCGTATTCGGGCCGTTCTTAGCTTGCAGGCCGCTTACGCTCCACGGCACCCGGGTGTTGGGGGTGAATTGCAGCGGCGCGTCGAGCGGCACTTGGTTGCCATTGAACACTATCCCCAGGGATTCCACCGAGGTGTCGTCTTTTACTATACCAGCGAGCGTGAACGTCCCCGGGACAGTGGTGGATGCGGGATTGGTGATCCAAACCACAGGCGGTGTTTTGTCGAATACGAACGGCTTCACAAAGACGGTGAAGGTGCGGGTGGTGGTGTTTCCACCGATATCGCGTCCCGTCACGGTCACCGTGGTAGTGCCGACTGGAAACTGCGTGCCGCTCGCTTTCGAGTAGGTGATTTCAACGGCGCCCTCTACATCCGTGGCGGTTGCCGCCGGGTACTCCACTATCGCACCCGCCACGCTTGTGGCGGGCCTCGTGAGCCCCCATGGCGGAATGACCGTCGGCGGCCTGTCCTGCACGGTAATCGTGAACGAGGCCTGGCTTGCATTGCCCGAGGTATCCGTAGCCGTGTAAGTCACTGTGGTGACGCCCACGGGAAATACGATGCCGCTATTATGCGAGCGGGTGATGTTAAAGAGACCCACGGTATCTGTTGCGGTCGTCCAGTTGAACTGCACCAGCGCGCCCGCAGGGCTTGTGGCCGGCGTGACGATGTTCGCCGGTTGGGTGATGACCGGGGGCGTCGTATCCACCACTTTCACCGTACGGGTCGCTTTTCCGGTGAGCCCGCCATTGTCCGTTGCCGACCATACGACCGAATAGGTGCCCGGTAATTTGGGAAGGACTT
>JAYUWZ010000430.1:0-3921 GCA_043753265.1 Verrucomicrobiaceae bacterium | reverse complement strand
GAAGCTCTGCACGCCGAGGCTGGCGCGGGTGACGCCCAGTTCCCGGAGCAGCCGTGCTTTTTCGGGGCGAATGGTGGCGGGGTTTGCCTCCAGGGTCCACTCGGTGAGCTGGCTCATGTCCACATGCTTGCGCAGGCCGGTGAGCAGCAGATCGAGTTGCTCCATGGTGAGCGCGCTCGGCGTGCCGCCGCCGAAATAGATGGTCTCCGGCTGGAGCGTGAAATCGCGCGCAGCCATCTCGACCTCGCGCAACACGGCATCCACAAAACCGCGTGTCTTGTTCTTCGCGCCTACCTCCACGTAGAAGCTGCAATAAGGGCAGAGCTTCGGGCAGAAGGGGATGTGAAAATAGAGATGCCGGATAACCCGGGGATCGCCGCTGGCCGGGTGTAAGGCGTGGGATGGCACGTGGCTGGAGAAACGCAGCTTTCGCTAGCGTTTCTCGGCGTTGAGGCGCTTCATCATCGCGTCCTCCAGCTTTTCCACATAGCCTTCGAGGCTGGGGTCGAGCTGGCGAATCTTGCGAAAGAGCGCCTTGTTGTAAGCCACGCTCGCGCGATGCGCCTCATCTTCCGCGATGGCGGAGTCGGCCTTGTTTTTCAATTCCTTGATCTGGGCGTCCTCGACGGCCTTGGTGCGCGCGTTGGTATACTTGGTCGCGTCGTCCAGCACGGGCTCGGGAGGCTGCGGCTTGGTGCCTTTTGGGGGCTTGCCGGGCTTGCCCGTGGTCTTGGGCTGCTCACCCTCAGTGGTCTCCGCCGGGGGCTTTGCGGGATCGGCCTCCGCGGGAGGAGTTCCGGCCTCGGGCTTGGGTGCCTCGGGTTTCGGCGTTTCGCTTTCCGGCGTGGGAGTCTCGCCGGGCGCGGGCGCGGGGGTGGTGCCCTCAACCGGGGCTGGAGTCGCTTTCGGCTTCGGACGCGGCTTAGCCTTCGGCTTTACCACGGGCTGCGGCGTGGGAGCCGGGGTGGGCGTGGGCGTGGGCTTTTTGCCGAAGATACGGCTCATCACGCCACGCTTGGGTTCCGGAGTCGGAGCAGGGGCGACAATCTTCGGCTTGGGGGCGCTGTCAGTCTTCTTCGCGGCAGCAGGTTGCTGTCCGAGAAGCGGAGTGGCGGCGAAAATAACAAAAACAACCAGCGGTAAACGCATACGAGATGTTGGCAAGAACGCTGAATTTGTGCTCCTTGGCATCCGATTGTCGAGCATCACTTCCATTCACCCTGCAAATCCCGCGCTTCGCTCTTGGGCGGAGGTGGATAGCGCTGCGCTTTACCACAACCTCGCCGCGCTGCGCGCGCTTTCGCCTGGCGTGGGCATCATGGCGGTCGTGAAAGCGAATGCCTATGGGCACGGACTGCCGGAGATTGCGAGTGCCCTGGCAGGCCGTGTGGAGATGCTCGGGGTGGCCAATCTTTCCGAAGCCTGCGAGTGTGCGCGCAATGCGCCGGGGACGCCCGTATTCCTGCTGGGCACTGTGCTACCCGCGGAGCGCGAGGCGGTGGTGCGCGAGGGGTTCACTCCGGCGGTGTCGAGCGTCGAGGAGGCTGCCGCCTACGCGGCACTGGCGCGGGATGGTTCCGTGAATGTGCATCTCGCGCTGGATACCGGGATGGGCCGCATGGGTGTGTGGGAGTCCGACGCCAGTCACACAGCCAAAGCGTTGCTCGGGCTGCGAGGACTACAGGTGACGGGCATTTGCTCCCACCTTCCCTCGGCGGATGAGGACGACGCATACACGGCCGCGCAGCTCGCGCGCTTTCACGGGCTGGTGGGGGAGCTACGCACGGCTGGGCTGGCGCCCCAGGTGATCCATGTCGAGAACAGCGCGGGGTTGATTGGATTTCCGCAGCAAAGCGGGACACTCGCGCGCACAGGGCTGGCGCTGTACGGCGTGGCACCGCGCGCGGAGTTTCAGGGAAAGCTGAGGCCGGTGCTCGCCTGGAAAACAAGGGTGCTGCTGGTGCGCGATTTTGGGCGGGGCAGGAGCGTGAGCTACGGACGCACGTTTATCACCGAGCAGCCGACGCGCGTGGCGACGCTAGCGGTGGGCTATGCGGATGGATACCCCCGGCAGGTATCCGGGGTAGGCGCACAGGTCTTGATTGGCGGTCGCCGCTGTCCGGTGCTGGGCCGCGTGACGATGGATCAAATCATGGTGGATGTGAGCAGCGTCGATAACGTCGCGCCGGGGGATGAAGCGGTGCTGATCGGCGCGCAGGGTGCGGAGTCCATAGCAGCCACGGAACTCGCAGGGTCGGCGGGGACGATTGCGTGGGATGTGTTCACGGGGATCGGGCAGCGCGTGACGCGATGCCATTGGAATTCGTCGTATAGAATAATATAGTCCGCAGATAGTTCATCTCCTTTGGTTTCTGCCGCATTCAGTTGAGCTTGAGGCTATAACCTGGGATGGTAATGTTATTCCTTAAAGTAAATTACCACAGGTTTGGAGAGGTATGAGAGTAATATTAAGACGGACAGGGCGCACGTTTTGCTTTATAAAAATAACCTCAACACAGTTAACTATTTTCTTGACTGTATTACGCAAGTGCTGAATATGCGGACGCAGCAAGTAATCGCTTGCTGCTCGTGCCTTAAACAGAAACTCCTAACTATCTCTGATTATGTCTAACTCCCCGAAATGGTGCTTCGCCTGGTTTGCTAAACCCTCTGTCTCTGGCGCTTCGCGTGCGGTGCTTCAGAATAATGCAAAGTGGACTCCTGGTGAAACTATCACGGTTTCCTTCCTGGATGGTAGCGATACTGTCCGCGAGCGCGTGCGGAAGGCCGCACTCAAATGGGTCGGGCCCTCGATGGCGAATCTCAAGCTGTCTTTCCGGAAGGATACCAACGATACCGACATCCGTATTTCGTTCCAGTACGCGGGCTCCTGGTCAGTGGTTGGAAATACGTGCCGCGACGTTACAGACACCACGGAACCCACGATGAATTTCGGTTGGTTGACAGATGATTCCAGCGATACGGATGTGGAAAGCGTGGTGCTTCATGAATTTGGGCACGCGCTGGGCCTCGTCCATGAGCATCAAAGCCCCGAGGGTGGGATTAAGTGGAACCGGCCAAAGGTGTACTCGGACTTGTCCGGGCCGCCGAATAACTGGGACAAGGCCACGATCGATTTCAACATGTTCGAGGCCGCTGACAAAGATGAGCATAACTATACGGCTTTTGATCCCAAATCGATTATGATGTATGCCTTCCCTCCGGAGTGGACCACGGATGGTTTTTCCACTGAGGAAAATGTGGAACTCTCGGATTCGGACAAGAAGTTCATCGCAGAGCAATACCGTCACTAGCAGATATTGGGGGTCGACTGAGCCTGCCACCATGCGGAGTTGGCATTTACACTTGCTCCGCGTGGTGGGTGTCGGATTTCGATTCTTTCCTCATCATGGGAGACAAAGATTGGGCGATCGTTGTTGGGTTGAATGACTACCCGGCTTTCGAGCCATTGCGTGGTCCTTCTGCTGATGCACGTTCCTTTTACGATTGGGTTCGGAAGCCTGAAGCGGCGGGTGGTGGTGGCGTCACGAACGAGCAGGCAATACTTCTTGTTTCAGAGATCGTGGATGGGATCCGTAGACCCACCAAGGCCCACATTGAGGCTGAGTTGGACCGCCTGGTAGGGCTTGCGGATGCCAATGACGCCTTGCAGCTTGGTCGCAAGGCTGGAAGGCGTCTATACCTCTATTTTGCGGGACATGGTTTTGCGCCGAGGTTGTTTGAGTCCGCCCTATTAGCGGCGAATGCAACGCCGGAACAGCTTGGTGAGCACATCGCCGGGCGCACGGAGGCCACTGAGTTTTTGCTGGCGGGCTTCTTTGAAGAAGTGATCCTGTTCATGGACTGTTGCCGGGATGAATACCCAAACGGGCAATTCGCCGCCCCCGCCAGTGCCCCTGA
>JAYUWZ010000429.1:0-3922 GCA_043753265.1 Verrucomicrobiaceae bacterium | reverse complement strand
GACAGACATCGACGGGATAAGCCGCACCCATACATCCCCTTGGCGGGAATTTCACGCGCGGATACTGGCATCCGTCCCGGAGCGCAGTATCGTGAGGCACCATTCACCGATGATTTTCCGCCTCACCCTCCTCGCACTCATGGCCACATGCGCGCTGGCCCAGGTCCCGCTCGCGGGCTCGTGGATACTGCGCGATGGGCGGCAGTTTGCGGGGGAGTTGGTCGCTGTGGATGGCTTGCGCGCGACGTTCGCACCGGCGGGGAAACCGAGGCTCGTCGTGCCGCTCGCCGAACTTGCCCCGCAGGACGCCGAGAAGGTGCGTGCGTGGCGGACCGACAATTTCCGTCTCCCTCTCGTGGACGCCACCGCGCTTGCGCCGTGGCCCGCCTTCGCTGTTCCCGAGCCAGTGGAGGTGCGCCTCGCCAGTGAGCAGGCGGGATCGTTTGTCTACGAGAGCGCGCACTTTCGCATGACTTCCGACATCAAGCTCCCCCTCACCGCCGTGCGCGATGTCGCCACGGTCTTCGAGGCGACGCGCGCGGTGCTGATCGCCATTCCACTCGGGCTGCACGCGGGTGGTGAGCGCGAGAAGTATCCCGTGCTCCTGCTGGGCTCGGCGGAGTCGTATGCCGCCGCGGGAGGGCCTGTGGGCAGCGGCGGCTACTATGAAGGCCGCACGCGGCGGATGCTCGTGCTGCTGCCCAATCTGGGCATCGTGCAAAATGGCGCGACGACCCAGCTCAACCACGGGGCGAATCTATTCGTCCTGAAGCACGAGGTGACGCACCAGTTGATCTCACGATGGCATGGGCGCATGCCCATGTGGCTCTACGAGGGGATTGCGGAATTCATCGCCTCACTGCCGTATCACCAAGGGCGCTATACGCTGCAAAATCCCGGTGCAGGGATGCGCGATTACATTTTGAAATGGCGGAAGGCGAAGGACGACCGAAGCATCCGCCTCGTGCCGATCCCGCAACTGGTGGCGATGGAAGGTCGTGAATGGCGGGGTGCGGTGGAGCAGCAATCCGCATATGAGCTCTACCACTCCGCAGGACTGCTCACGTGGTATTTCATTCAGCAGGAGAGCGGAGCGCCCTTCGCGGCTTATCTGGCTGGGATGCGGCGCGGACGTGAGAACGCGCGCGAGGAATTGCTGAAGGGGAAATCGCTGGAGGAGGTTGGAAACGAGGTCGCTGCGATGGCGAAGAAGATGGGGCTGGAGCTCAAGTAGAGTAGCGCGGACTTCCAGTCCGCATGGGCGGGATTGCGAGGCACGTAACATCTGCCCATAGCCAGCAGGAGCTGGCTGGAAGGTCCGCGCTACGTACTACGCCCGGAAAACGCGGCGGAAGATGCGCTTCAGAAAACTGGTCTTGGGCGGCTCCGCGGCTTTGGCCTTGTCTTCCTCCTCTGCGGATTTCTCGTCTTCCTTTTTGGGCGCGGGTTCATCGGGAACGATGGTCGCCTGGGGCGTGGAATCGGTCTTGTCGATGAGAGCGGGCTTTACCGTGGGCTTGTCCGAGGGTGCCGCCTTGACTGCGGGCGGGACCCTGGGTTTTTCCGGCGCGGGCTGGGCCACCGGTTTTTCAGGCTCCTTGGATTCCGTCTTTTTGGGCTCAGGAGCCTTGGATGGCTTCACGTCCACAGGTTTCGCTGGGACGGGCTTTTTCTCAATGGGCTTGGAAGGCTCGGCCTTCGCAGCCGGTTTTTCCACCACCTTTGGCACGGGGGCCGGTTTGGGTTTGGGTGCTGGCTCGATTCTCGATTTCGCAGCAGGCGCGGGCGGCGCCACGGGTTTTGGTGCCACGACCTTGGGCTGATGCGCCTTTGCGGGCTTGGGCTCCACGGGTTGAATGCTCGTGAGGCCGCTCTTCCGGGGCGGAGTCTTCTCCAGCGGGAGCACCATCTTCGCCTGGTCGGCTCCCATGAAATCGCTCACGTCCACAATGGTGACCGGGCGGCGCAGGTAAAATGCGATCTGGCGTTCCAGCGGCGTGTTGGGGAGCCACACGGGGGCACCCAGCCCTTCATCCATGAGCCACCAGCCCTCGCCTTTTCTGGTCACGTCGCGATAGACGACCATCGTGCGGCGGGCGGGCGCAAAGTGCTGGAACTGGCTTTGGAAATGGTACTCGGCCGTGACGATCTTGTGCGGCACGCGCGACTCGAGCAGCAGCTTGTGCAGTTCGGCGGCGTAGGCCCGCTGGGTGTCGGCTGCCTCCATGGGCGGGCGCGGGGCATGCACCACTTTGCGCCAGATGGATGGACGTTGCGGGGAATGGCAGCCGGCCACAATAAGGGCGGCGCCTGCGAGGATGGCGGCAGATCGGGTCATGGGTTGAGCCGCGCGGTGGGTACCTTGAATCGGGCGCGCGGACAATGCAAAAGGGGCCTAGGCAAGACCGAGCTGATTTTTAAGCGCCCAAGTGTGGGCCTTCAGAGTGAGTTCAAACATGTTGAACGGCTTTGAAATAAAGTCCGTTCCCCCGTTCAGGGCTCCCAGGCCGCGCTGCTCCGCACCGTCGTGCCCCGTGAGGAATACGATGGGTGTGCGTTGGTGGCTGGGAAGCGAGCGAATGCTGGTGCAGAGGTCGAGGCCGTTCACGCCGGGGAGCGCGATGTCGAGCAGGACCAAGTCGCAGGGATTGGCGTGGATGCTGGTGAGGGCATCCTCCGCATTGCCCGCGCTGGAGGCGGTAAGGTGTGCATACTCTAGGGAGGCGACCACGGCGGGAAGCAGTTCCTTGTCGTCCTCCACGACGAGCACGCCGGGAGCGGCAAGCGAGGCGCACCGGGAAAGCATCTCGGGCGAAATCACGCTGGTCAGCAAATCCGCGGCTTGTTCGATGGTGGCGCGGATGCGCGGGGCGATCGGCACAGTGCGCTTGGTCACGTCGCGCACCACTGCGTCGATGCTGCCGATGAGGCGGGCGGCGGTATGGCTCTTGATGTCGGCGGCACGCTCCACGAGCTGGCTGGAGATCATCGCGAGTTCCTGGCGGCAGGCGCTGTCGGTGGGATTATTCCCAATCTGCTCCAGCAGGGGGCGGAGCCGTCCGCTGAGTCCGCTGATTGCGGCGAAAGCGGTAATGACCGGGTCGGCCACCTTGGCCATCGGCGCGGCCACGACGGTTTCGCGTCCGGAGACGGCTACCGTTGGCATTCCTTCCGCTAGGTCGCCGGTCAAGGGAATCGGCACGGTCGCCTTGAGCGTGTGCGCGTCGAGCGTGAGCGCGGCAAGTGCGCGGAGGCGATCGACCTCGGCGAGCAGGGTCTTGTTTTCCTTGGTAAGCTTTTCGCGCTCAGCGGTGAGCGTTTTGACCTGGATGCGCAGCGAATCGAGATCCGCACCCGTGGCGGGCGTCAGGAGGCGCGCACTGCCGAGAATGTCGATTTGATGCTGCTGCTCGTTCATCTTCTGGAGCAGCTCATCGTTTTGATGGCGGAGCGCGCCTACGAGCCGGCGAAGGGCATCGGCATCGTTGGTGTGTACGCCGGTCTGGGGCGTCGTCTTCTTCTTGGCGAGGACCGCGGGCTCGGGATCGGGGATGTATTCACACTCAATCGTTCCAATCATCACGCGGCAGCGTTCATTCAGGTCAGCCTCGCTGATCTGGATGCCGTCGATGAAGCAGTGGTTGGTGGAATCCAGGTCGCGGAGCACGTAGTGCCCGTTGACCGCCACCAATTCAGCATGATGCCCCGAGATGGTCCCGTGATTAATCTGAATGGAGTTATCAGGCCGCCGGCCGACCGTTACGCGGTCTGCGGCGAGCTGGAAGGTGATTTCACCCCGCTCTGGATGTTTTACCAGTAAAGTGGGCATTGGGCTGCGAGTGCTATAGAGGGTTTGAGGTACTGCGTTATGAGACTAGCAAGTGCAGTGCCGAGTGCAGTGCAGGAATAGTAGAAAGACGTA
>JAYUWZ010000428.1:0-1699 GCA_043753265.1 Verrucomicrobiaceae bacterium | reverse complement strand
CCTCGTCCTCGACGAGCAGCACCGTGTGCCCGCCGGCGGACGGCGTGGCCTGCGCGAGCGGGCGTTGCAGCGCGTCGGCGCCGGGCTTCTTGTCGGTGGGCGGGAGGAAAATGCGGAACGTGGAGCCTTTTTCCAGCTCGCTCTCGACGGTGACCCAGCCGTGGTGCTGCTTCACGATGCCGTGGACGACCGAGAGGCCGAGGCCCGTGCCCTTGCCCGTTTGCTTGGTGGTGAAAAATGGCTCGAAAATGCGCGGGAGATGCTCGGGCGGAATGCCGTCGCCGGTGTCGCTGATGCTGAGGCGCACGGCGGGGCCGGGGTGGGCGTCCGGGTCGACCAGCGCCTCCTCGGGAGTGATTTCCACGCGCCCGACAGCCACGGTGATGGAGCCGCCGCGTGGCATGGCGTCGCGGGCATTGAGCACAAGGTTTGTGATGACCTGATCGAGCATCGCGGGGTCTGCCTCGATGGCGACGCCCGGTTCATCGATGCGGATGTTAAGGGATACGTCCACGCCGAGCACGCGCGACAGCATGGTGGTGGTGTTTTTCACCACCTCGTCGAGGTGCAGCGGCCTGGCAAACATGGCCTGCTGGCGGCTGAATGCGAGGAGCTGGCGGGTAAGGCCGGCGGCACGCAGCGCGGCATCCTCAATGCGCTCGATCTCCGTGCGGGCGTCGTTGGGGATGTTTTCCTGAGTGAGCAGAAGGCCCGCGTGGCCGGTGATGATGGTGAGGATGTTGTTGAAGTCGTGCGCCACGCCCGCTGCAAGCTGGCCGACGGCACCCAGGCGCTGCGCCTGCTGCACGTGCTTTTCGAGGTTCACGCGCTCGGTGATGTCCTGCATGAGCGAGAACACGCCGGTGACTTTGCCATTCGAATCGATGAGCGGCGTGTTGAACCACTCGCAGATGATGGTGCGCCCATCCTTGGTTACATTGTCGTTGATGCTGTGGGTGCCGCCCACCTGCCTCATGAGCACGGCCCACACCTTGTCCACATGCTCGCGCGCAGCCGTGGGAACGATGATGGGAAATGCTTTCTGCCCGAGCATGTCCTCGCCTTTGTAGCCAAAGATGCGCTCCGCGGAGGGATTCCACGCCACGACCTCCGCCTTTGCGCTCCACTCGATGAAACCTAGGGGCAGCTTTCGCACGGTGAGGAGCATGCGTTCCTCGGCTTTCTTGGAGCGGCTTTCCACATCGGCGCGGCGTGTGAGGTCGGCGCGCTGGAGTGCAAAGGCGGTGCCACCGATGCCGAGTGCGAAGAGCAGCAGGCCGAGACGCTGTATCACGATGTAGTTTGCGCTGTTTATGGAATCCACCCAGAGGCGCGCATCGTAATCTACTCCCACCACGGCGTCGACCTTGCCATCGGCCATGATGGGTGCCCAGGAGCCAACCCATGCACCCCACTGGTCAGTCACGATCACATCGTCGAAATTGGCATAGCCTTTCAGCGCCTGGTCCAGGCCGGCGTCGGGCTCATCATACTCCTGGCCGATCGGGGTTCGGCCTTCGGATTCTCCCTCAAACGTTCCGTCGTTGTTGTAATCGGTCTCGGCATCCACGATGAATACACGCTTTCCATCGGGGAGTTCGCGAATCGTGTAGATGTCGTGGGCGACTGGGTTGGATTTTTGCCACCGCTTTTGCGCCTCAATCATTTCGAGGTAGGCGGGATCGTCCGGTTCGGTTTC
>JAYUWZ010000427.1:0-3925 GCA_043753265.1 Verrucomicrobiaceae bacterium | reverse complement strand
AAAGCTGCCCGATGGCGCGCAATTCCGCATCGCCCAGTTTTTCGCAATCGGTGAACGATACCTGTGTGACTACTCCCTCCTTCCGCACGACCTTGCCTCCGAGTGATTCGAGTTGCGTCGCAATGGCTGCATCGTCGGCATGGACAAAGCTTGCGCATGCAATGGAAAGGATGACGGAGAGGCAGCAGCGAAGAAAGGAGGTATGGATCATTCGAGGGAAAGTGGTGCACGAGGTTCGCTGAAGCGGTTGTGCGTTTACAAGCATTGGATACGGAATCGCCGAGAGGGGGTTAGCTTCGATTAAGAAGCCGTGACCAAGCATGGTGAGGGTTGCGTGCGTTCCCTTGGTTCTGAAACAAGCGGCGTGCATGAAACTCGCCTCCCTGCTCTCCCTCGCAACGCTCGTGGCATTCCAAGGATGCTCCACGAAGTCCACTTTTCAACAGCGCGTGAATTCTCGCCACACAGCAGCAGGGCTGGGGTCGATCACCATTGATGAGCTTCGTGGCATCACAGCGGGCAAGCCCATCCGCGCTTCAAAGGTGCGGGTGACTTTCAGCGGCCTGGAGGCACATGGCACAAAGTCCGCGCCTGCCGTGGAGACGAAAATAGGGAACATGGCCACAGTGGAGCTCATCCGGGAATTCCGCTACCCGACTGCTTTCGATTTTCCGCAGCCTTCCCAGTCTTCAGGTGGACCTATTGCGTTGACACCCACGACGCCGACGGAGTTTGAGACGCAAAACACGGGCTTGATGATCGAGTTCACGCCGGAACTTCGCGGGCCGGTTGTGGTGCTGAAAGGAGTGGTACGGGAGCGGATATTTGAGGGATTCACCCAAAGCGCTGGCGAGGTATTCCGCCCCATTGTTACAAAAGATGGCGCGGTGATAACTCCGAACCGGGTACATGCACCGATGTTCACCACGCGCGAGACGCCCATTTACGCCGCCCTCCGGCCAGGGAAGCCCGATGCCTTCATGGTGAATACCGAGCGCGGCATCCGGCGCTTGAATGTGCTGTGCGAGGTAGTGCCCTAGTCTCAACAAGTCTTTGCAAAGGCAAAATTTCCCAAAGCCTTTTTGCCGCAGCGCGCTTATCCTGCCGCAATGTTCGACGCCCTTCAGTCCCAGTTTTCCCGCCGCGCCTTTCTGACCAATGCCGGACGTGGCGTGGGCGCACTGGCGCTTGCGTCGATGATGGCTCCGGGGAATGCACGCGCCGTGCAGGCGGCGGATCGGTGGCGTGGCATCCTGTGCGAGCCACATTTCAAGCCCAAGGCGCGGCGGGTGATCTGGCTCACGATGGCAGGCGGCCCGTCGCATCTGGAGACGTTTGATTTCAAGCCCACGCTCAAGGCGCAGCACGGGCAGACGATGCCGGACAGCCTCACGAAAGGGCAGCAGCTCGCGCAGCTCCAGGGCGCGGCGCTGAAGTGCTTTGGGCCGCAGTGGGATTTCAAGAAATTCGGGAAATCCGGCGCGGAGATTTGCGAGTTGTTTCCGCACATCGGCTCGGTGGCGGACGAAATCGCCATCGTGCGCTCCATGACCACGGAGGCGATCAATCACGACCCGGCGCATTGTTTTGTGAACACAGGGAGCTCCATCCCAGGGCGGCCGAGCATGGGCTCGTGGGTGACTTACGGGCTGGGCAGCGATTCCCAGGATTTACCGGGCTTTGTGGTGCTCACCAGCAATGGCAAGGGCGGGCAGAACCAGCCCATCGCGGCGCGGCAATGGAGCGCGGGATTTTTGCCGAGCAGGCTACAGGGCGTGCAATTGCGCGGGAAGGGCGACCCAGTGCTTTACCTCACCAACCCGCCAGGGACCACGCGCGACATCCAGAAGGACATCGTGGGCGCTGTGCGGGAACTGGACACCGAGTTCAACCGAACGGTCGCCGATCCTGAAATCGCGGCCCGCATTGCGCAATACGAGATGGCATTCCAGATGCAGGCCAGCGTTCCAGACTTGATGGATATGAAGGCCGAGCCGCAGCACGTGCTCGATCTTTACGGGTGCAAGCCGGGCGACGGCTCCTTTGGCTCCAACTGCCTTCTCGCGCGCAGGCTCGCCGAGCGCGGGGTGCGCTTCATCCAGCTCTATCACAAGGATTGGGACCACCATGGAGGCGTGAAGGAGGGCATCCAGCAAAAGGCGGAGGAGGTGGATCGTCCGTGCATGGCGCTCATCCGCGATCTGCAACAGCGCGGCATGCTGGAGGACACGCTGATTGTATGGGCGGGCGAGTTTGGCCGCACACCCATGAGCCAGGGCGGGAATGGTCGCGACCACCATATTCTCGGCTACTCCGTGTGGCTCGCTGGCGGCGGCATCAAGGGCGGTGTGCAATACGGCGAGACGGATGAATTTGGCTACAAGGCCGTGAAGGACGTGGTGCACGTGCACGACATCCACGCCACCATGCTCAAGCTGCTCGGAATCGAGCACACCCAGCTCACCCACCGCTTCCAAGGCCGCGACTACCGGCTCACGGATGTGTTCGGGAAATCGGTGAAGGGGATTCTGGCGTAGGCCTGATCATCGAATTGCTACGTTCTGGAGTGCGGCAGGGGAATTGACGGCTCACGTTTTCAACCCAGAGGGCTCCGCCACCTTCGCCACTCCATCCGACCCCGACCCGCCCTGATACTCGGGAGGGTATCGCACCATGGAAGTAAAGCGATGCGGGCCAAACCCGAATGACTTGTAAAAGTCCTGCGCATCCCCTGTGAAAAGATCGATCCGGCACCCTTTTAAATCAGGGTGCGCGAGAATCGTGGTGAGCATCCATTTCCCCAGCCCCTGCCCGCGATACTTGTCCGAGATGATCACATCGCACAGGTAGCCCACCGTCGCGCGGTCCGTCACCACCCGCGCAATGCCGATTTGCGAACCCTCGCGCAGGAGGCTGAAACACATCGAATTCCGCAAACTCCGCTCAATTGCTTCCGTGGGCCGATCCTTTGCCCAGTATGTGCCCGAGAGCAGACAGCAGACCGCATGCAGGCTCATCGCCGCAGGATCATCGCTCAGCGTGAATTCGCCAAAATGCCATTCCATGCCCCACATCTACTCCAAGCCCGCCCACAGCAAACTCCAAAACATCCCCTCCTTCCCGGTGCAGCCCGAACCAAGGCCAAATCTTAAATCTTAATTCCCAAATCATAAATACTTCTCACCTCCCCATCCCCGTGACAAATTTCCAGCGTGACCAAAGTGCCTTACTACCAAGTGGACGCCTTCGCAGACCGCGCTTTCAGTGGAAATCCCGCAGGCGTGTGCCTGCTGGATACATGGCTCCCTGATGAAGCCCTCCAGCAGATTGCCGAGGAAAACAACCTTTCCGAGACCGCGTTCCTCGTCCCGCTCACTGACGAATACGAGCTCCGCTGGTTCACACCCGCCCAGGAGGTGGATCTCTGCGGCCACGCCACCCTTGCCTCGGCCTTCGTGATCTTCACCGAGCTCCGCCACCGCGACGCACACATCCATTTCCAGACCAGCAGCGGCCTTCTCCGTGCGACGTGGGATCGGAGCGTGGTGATGCTCGATTTCCCCTCGCGCCCCGGCGAGACCTGCCCCGCGCCCGCCGCGCTCATTGAGGGACTCGGTCACATCCCCCGCGAAGTCCGCAAGAGCCGCGACTACATGGCCACGCTCGGCAGCGAGGAAGATGTGCAAACGCTTGCGCCCGATTTTCCCCGCATCGCCACGCTCGATTGCCTTGGAGTCATCGCCACCGCCGTGGGTGATGAGGTCGATTTCGTCTCCCGCTTCTTTGCCCCGGGAGCCGGGCTCAATGAAGACCCGGTGACGGGCAGCGCCCACTGTACGCTCATCCCTTACTGGGCGGAAAAGCTCGGGAAGGATAAAATGGTGGCCCGTCAGCTCTCGCGCCGTGGCGGCAAAATCTATTGCGA
>JAYUWZ010000426.1:0-1701 GCA_043753265.1 Verrucomicrobiaceae bacterium | reverse complement strand
TCTTTCGCGCCAGCACCTTCGCTCGGAGTGCGTGGGACGCGACACCATGCTGGTTGCACTCCCCAGCCGCCACCCCCTTGCCAGAAAGCAGGAGCTCGAGCTTGCCGACCTTGCCTCCCAGTTTTTCATCGGCATGGCCAGCACGACACACCCCGGCTCTCGTGCATGGTTGCTGGAGACATGCGCCGCCGCAGGCTTCATTCCCAAAATCCTTCAGGAAGCCGATACCGAGGCCACCGCCATCACCTTCGTCGCCGATGGTCTGGGCGTGGCGCTCATGCCCGAGCAAACGACCAGCCTGCCCCACACGGGCGTCGTCTTCCGCCCGCTCACACCCCCATTTCTCCGTGAGTCCAGCATCGCATGGCGCGCCGACAACTCCTCGCAGGCCCTCAAGGAATACATCCAGATTGTGAAAGACCTCTCGCGTGGCATGTGACGCCGCTAAAGTAGGCGAGGTTTTCAATCTCGCTGAAGCGCCCGCGACCCAATCAGTGCTACGAATTTCACCTCCCCCTACGGCACAAACTTCTTCGAAGTGATCACCCGGGTGCGATACGCGATATCCGCCACCGCGTTCTTGTTGTCCGGGATGGCAAAGTCCACGAGGTTGGGATCCGCGGCATCGATATAGCGCTCGACGATCGTGGAGCCCCTGTGCTCGGCCAGAATCTTCTCCCTGTCCTCGCGCCACACTTTCCACGCTTCGTCGTTCTGCCCTCCGCTGCGCAGCACCTGCACCCGTGCATGGATGGTGAACGTGTTGGAGCGCGTGGTGAGCTTGGCGTAGAGGTTCGTGTAGGGGCGCTCTCGCGTGTTGTCCCCGGTGCGCAGATGCTTTTGCCAGATTGCGCCGGAGAGGTAGTCGGCAATTTTCTCCCCCGTCCGCACGAGATGCAGGTCGCAGATTTCCGTGGCTGAGCGGAAAAGATCGCCCTTTTTTTGGAAACGATCCTCCGCTTGGCGCAGCGTGCCTTGAATATTCAGGATGCCCGGTGGCGTAGCCGGTCCATCCACATCGATCGGCACCCGCACCCTGTAAAAAGGTGCAGTCGTTCCTGCGACCAGCTTTGGCCAGTTGGTGCGCACATCCGGGTCATTCGAACTCGCCACCGGGATGCCGTGGTCGTTGCTCTCGTGGTCCCATATCTTCCAGAATTTGCTCAGCTCGTTTGGCAGCATCAGCGGCTCCTCGGCCTTCATCACCCCATGAATCGCCGTGGCCCGGCGCAGGGAGCGGAAAGGCGCAATCTCGTAATTCAGGTTTACCTTGCCCGCGGAGGAAAATGGCTCGCTGATGGCATACGGCTCGCAAAACGGCATCCAGAAAAGATCCATGAGCAGGTGATCCTTCGGGTGCCTGGTCCCCCCGAGCCCGGGGTGCTCCTTGAGCCCTTCCTTGGGCCGGAAGAGCAGCGTCTCCCACGCATGATGGTCGGCCGTGTTCCCATTATTGTGGCGCTTCACTCCCGTGGGCAGCGAGCCGAGCATTCCCGCGGAAGGCACGAGGCGGTTGGGCGAAAAATTGACCTCTGTCGGCTCCGTGAAATTCCACGAAAAATACGCATACTCCCCCGCTCCTGCCGCGGTCGTCGCATTCTGGTTTCCCTCATCCGGTTTGTTGATGAATGCCCCGTCCGGCCACTGCGCCATGCCATTGTCAAAGTCCCCCCACTTGTTGAAAATCTTGCCCGCGCCGGG
>JAYUWZ010000425.1:0-3927 GCA_043753265.1 Verrucomicrobiaceae bacterium | reverse complement strand
CATGCGCATTGCCCGACTGCAACTCGAAGGTGGTTCCTCCACGCTGGCCCAAGCTCAGCCCGATGGCTCCTACACCTGCCTCAGTGGCGGGATGTTTGATCCGTTGGTGGATACGGGGGTGCGCATCGAGGGGCGGCTTATGGCGCCGCTGGATCCCCGGGCGATTTTGTGCATCGGGCTCAACTACCGGAAGCATGCGGAGGAGACGAAAGCGGCGCTGCCGGAATTTCCCGTGCTCTTCATGAAATCGCCCGGCGCGGTGCAGCATCCGGGCTCGCCGATTCAGCTCCCGCGCACGCTGCGGAGCGATTCGGTGGATTACGAATGTGAGCTCGCGGTGGTGATTGGGAAGGCCGCGCGCAATGTGTCCAAGGCCAATGCCATGGAGCATGTGCTGGGCTATACCTGCGCGAATGATGTGAGCGCGCGCGACTGGCAGAAGCAGGGCGGGGGAGGGCAGTGGTGCCGGGGGAAGACGTTCGACACCTTCTGCCCGCTTGGACCTGTGCTGGTGACGCCGGATGAAATCCCGAATCCCAATGCGCTCAAAATCGCCACGCGCGTGAACGGCGAGACGCTGCAAGACTGGACCACGTCGGACATGATTTTCGACATCCCCACGCTGATCGAGTTTCTCTCATCGAGCACCACGCTGCTGCCGGGGACGGTGATCCTTACCGGCACGCCGCATGGGGTGGGGATGGCGCGCACGCCGCAGCGCTGGCTGAATGCGGGCGACGTGGTGGAGATTGAAATCGAGGGGATTGGGGTGCTGCGGAATCCTGTGGAGGAAGAGAAGAAGTAGGCGACGCGCACGCGCACGAGGCATATGCGCGTCAGAAAAGATAAAAGTGAACAGGCATACGCCCTCCCGAGGAATGAAGTGCTCCTGCCACCTGCCGCCTGCGCCCGCTGCCAGACCGGGAGCCTTAATTGTAGGTTTTCGGAACGCGACCTTGGTCGCTGGCTCCCCCACTCCAGATTTGCGCCCCGTCATTGAGGCTGATTCAGGGTCAGTTCAGTGATTTGGGGCCGCGGTTGCGGCGGGGTCCGTCATTGCCTTCGCTACTGCCGCCGCCCTGCATTTTCACAAACTGGGCCATCATTTGCGCCTGCATGCCTCCCATCATTCGCTGCTTCACGCGGCGGACGAGGAACTTTGCCAGGTAGATGAATGCGAGGGATGCAAGGATTCCGCAGACGGAGCCCATCACGAGGACGGTGTTGCCGTGGGCCTGGACTCCAAAAAACCAGATGGCGATGCGGAGGCCGAAGATGCCCGCAGGGATGCAGATGAGGATGCCGAGCTGCCAGACGAGGTTTTTTCCTTTGCCCATCATTTGACGCTGCACGAGCTTCATGAGCAGCGCGGTCGGGGGGATGCCGCACACCTTGAGAATCATCACGATGACGAAGATGAAGAGGGCCCACCCGATGAGGCACACGGGCACCATGACGAGGGTCATCAACGCAGCGACGAGGAAGAGCACGGCCACGGGACCGAAGGGATATTCAAAGATGTCCTGAGGCATGGGAGCCACTGGGACATCCGCCGCGTGAACGCTGGCTGCAAGTGCGAGAAAGATCAAAAGCAGTCGAAACATGCCCGTTTACAAACAGCATCGCGCTGAGTCGGCAAGGCAGGGATTTAAGAATTAAGATTTAGGATTTAAGATTTGCTTCGAGGGTCGGGGATCTTGGGTGGGGCGGGGCGTCTGGATTTCGGAATGACGAATAGGGCGAAAATGGAAGATCAGCGTCCGAAACCTGTCGTCTCACTTCTCCTCTTCTCACGTCGTCGCTACTCCTTGAAGTCCAGCGCGGCAAAAGCGGCTCCGTAGGCGCCGGCCCATTCGCCGAGTGCGGCGGGGAGGAGTTTTACTTTTGCGCCGGCGGGACGCCACTCTACTTCGTCGAGGACCTTTTGCAGGGGGGCAAAAAGCGAGGCTCCTGCTTTTGCTATGCCTCCTCCGATTACCACGGCCTCGGGGTCGATGATGTTTGCGAAAGATGCGATGGCGCAGCCCAAGGCGCGGACTGAGCGGTGCCATGCCTCGACGGCGAAGGCGTCGCCAGCCTCGTATGCGGCGACGAGGTCATGCGTGGTGGCAAAGCGGCCCTGGGTGCGGGCGGCGATGTTGTGGTTGCCGATCCAGTTTTCCAGTCCGCCGGGTATTCCGGTGATGGTGGGCTCGCCTTGTGGATCGAGGCAGGTGTGGCCTAGATGGCCAGCGCGCCCGATGTGGCCGCGCAGTAGTTTTCCGTCCGCCAGGATCGCGCCTCCCACTCCGGTGCCGAGCGTGAGCATAATCACATCGCGCAATCCGCGCGCGGCACCCTGCCACGCTTCGCCCAGCAGGGCCGCGTGGGCGTCATTTAGCACGGGGATGTTGCAGCCGAGCCAGGATGACCAATCAAAACCCTCCAGCCCATGCATGCGGCCCGGCATATAGGCGATGCTGCGCGCGTCGCGGGCGGCGAGGCCCGGGGCGGAAATCCCGATGAGGCCAATGCGTTCACCAGCGGCTTCCTCAAACTCGCGCACGAGCGTGCGGACATGCTCCGCAAAGCGCGGCGGGGTGATGTTCGGGGTGTCTTCGGTCGGGGCAGTGCGCTGGTGGAGCAGCGTGCCATCCGGCGCGAATACGGCGGCTTTGATTTGCGTGCCGCCGATATCCACCCCGATGAGCGCGCTCACGCAGCGCCCTCGCTCACCGACCAGCCGCCATCGACGGCGATGACCTGGCCGGTGCAAAATTTTGCGCTGTCGCCGAGCAGCCACACCACAGCTCCATCGAGATCCTCCGCCTGGCCAATGCGGCCTCCTTCGAGTGGTTGCTTGGCCTCGATATAGCGGCGGATGTCCTCGCTCTCCGCAGCACGGCGCGCCATGGGTGTATCGACGAGGGCAGGGGCCACCACGTTCACCCGGATGCCGATGGATGCATAGTAGGAGGCAATACTTTTGCTGAAGCCGATGATGGCGGCTTTCGCAGCAGCGTAGGCGTGGGTGGCGAAATGTTTGGGCGATGGCGACCAGCTCAGCACGCTGCCCACATTGAGAATGGAGCCGCTGGTATTGCTGGCCATGAACTGCCGCACTGCAGCGCGGTTGCTCATCATCACGCTCGTGAGATTCATATCCAGCGTGCCGCGCCAGCCTTCGTCGGTGAGTTCGTGGAGCGGGCCGTCGCCGAGCTTGCGGCCGCTGCCGCCTGCGACGTGGTACAGCCCGTCAAACCTGCCAAACGCGGACACCGCATCACCGATGGCGCGCTCGGCGGTCATGGCATCCGAGGCCTCGCCGGTGAATGCCATCGCATTTGGGCCGAGCACCATTTCTGCGGCGGTGGTGGTCTCGGGGTCCTTGCCCACGACCACGACGCGCGCACCCGCGGCGATCAACGCGCGGGCGCCAGAGAGTCCGATTCCAGTGGTGCCGCCAATGACGACAAAGCTTTTTCCATGAAGAGGCAGTTGCACCATTGAACCGTACGGAGGGTAAAGGTGATGCGCAATCTGTGATTCGCGCATTTGGAATTTGGCATCGCGCTTCCGTTGGCATTAGCTGCGGGGCTCCATGCTGCCTGCCATTCTCACCACTTTTCTGTGGAGTTGCTCATCCATCTGCGCGGCACGTTCCGCGCGCCTGGTGGGCGGGGCGGCTGCGAATCTCACACGCATGGCGGTAGCGGCCGTGCTGCTGGGTATCTGGGCACACACGTATGGCAGCGCGGGGCTGGGTGGGGCTGCGCTGCCGTGGTTTCTTTTCAGCGGCGTGGTGGGATTTGGGGTGGGGGATGTGGCGATGTTTGGGGCTCTGCAGCGCATCGGGCCGCGGCTCACCATGCTGCTCACGCACTGTCTCGCCGCGCCACTTGCGGCTTTCACCGAGTGGGTATGGCTGGGGACTTCACTTGGGGTGGG
>JAYUWZ010000424.1:0-3929 GCA_043753265.1 Verrucomicrobiaceae bacterium | reverse complement strand
CTCCACCATCTGCTGCGCTTCACGCACGCCAGCGGAATACTTGCGCGGGTTTGCCCACGGGATGCTGAAAAAAATACCGGTATCGTACTCCGTGAAGGTGTCGCTACTGCCTCGAAAATGGCGGGCTTCCACCCGCACCTGGGGCTCGGGGATCCACTCCCGGCGGGCGAGCTGTAGTCGCGCCTCCTCAGCTTTCACTCTTTGCTCCGCAGCCGCGATCTCCGGTTTTTGCGCGAGCAGGCGCGCTTCGAGCGATGCCGCCTTGAATGGTTTTGGTCGAAACGCGAGCGCAGATGGCTTCCCAAGCGGCGAGCCGGGTGGGCGGTTCATCAATACGTTCAACGCCGTTTGCTGTTCCGAAAACGCCTGTTCAAGTCCCAGGCGCTCCAGCGCAAGCTTTTGCAGGTCCGTCTCCATCGCAAGCACATCGGCTTGCACACTCTTTCCCACGGAGAGTTTGGCGTTGCCGATTTCAATCGTCTTCCCGAGCAATTCCGAATTTTGCCCGTTGATGGTGATCAGCGCCTGCGCGTTGCTGAGCCGGTAGTACGCAATCCGCGCCTTGGCGATCAGTTCAAACCGAGTCTTTCTCAGTTCCTCATATGTTGCGCGCGCGTCCGCCTCGGCTGCCCGTCCGCGGCTGAGATTCTTCCCGGCGATGGGCAGCGTCTGCGAGGCCATCCATTCCGCCCCAGAATAGGTGCTCAGGCGTGTGGTCCCCATCCGTTCAAAATCTACGCCCACCATAGGATCTTCCCACGCCTTCGCTTGTGGGACGCGCTCCTTCGCGGCTGCCCATTTTGCCGCCACCCGCTTGAGCATCGGGTTTCCCCGGAGCACCTCCCGAATCACCTCGGCTTCAGAAAGGAAATCCCCTGTGGCAGCACCACACAGGGGAAGGAACATTGTGAAGACAATGGCGTAGACTAATCTCATAATCATGGCGGCTGCCATCACGGGGAAGCGGGTTCTGTGCGGTGGATTATTTCTGCAAGAACGGTCAGCCTCCCATCCCGCAGGCTGGCGGCGGCATTCTCCAGCGCGAAAACGAGTGTGTCGTGTCCGACACAAAGCGTGATCTCCGTCGCGTTAAGCATATTCAGGAAGCAATCCTCGGTGGGTCTGATATGCATGCTCCCTCCATCGGTTCGAAGATCGATTGAGTTTGATACTCCCTCGAAGACCAGTCCGCCAGGGGTGCGTAACTCGACCATTAGTTCCTTCATTCGAACACGTATTTGCGCCTATCCGACTGTCCGTGCGGGATGGCCGGACAGTCGGAAATGAGGCATTCAAGCAGCGACAGCCGCGCTTTATTCTTTAGCCGCGCAGACTCGCGCCGACATTTCTTTTCCTGTCTTTTCGTCAACACAGGACACCAGGCGAGCGGCGGGAGCTTTCCCACTGCCGGATTCACGATACGTGATCTTCATCTTGCATTCGGGGCAGGTGTGACTCTCCGCGTGGGACTTGTCGTCGCCTACCTTGGAGATGGCAATCGTCCCACAATGGGGGCATTCGTGCGCCACGTGCGTTCCCGGCCTTAGTGCGCTGACTTCCTGTTTGGAATTGAGCGGTCGGAATATTTGTTGCTGCCCTGGGCCGGCGAAGGCCGTCAGATTCATGACCGCTAAGGCGGCACCGAGGAGCAGGCTAAGTTTCAGTGATTTAAGTTTCATAATTTTGATGTTTGAGCAGTTCAGCGCCTACTGGACATGTCTTGATCCCTCATGGTGGAGGGGCTCTTTATGTTGCCCATATTGTGTGTTTTGTGCCTCTCAGCAGAGTTGCCGTTGGTGCTTTCACAACCGCAGAAAGTGAACGCAAGGATGGCGAAGCCCAGTGCGGCCAGTGTGGATTTGAATGTCGTTTTCATAGTCTATGTTGTCGTGCAGATCGATTTGGCACCTTGTGATACGCATACGAGGTCGCCGGGCCGGGTGCCCGGACCGGCGGCCTTTCCTGCACCAGAAAGTTATTTGGCACCCTTGACGTGGGTGGCGCATGTGAATGCGCCCGTCTTGCACTTTGAGCACTCGTGCTTGGTTTCCACATCAGTGACCTTCCCGCTGCCAATCTGCCTTACGGAAATCTTGCCTTTGCAGCCGGAGCAATCATGTGAAGCGTTCTTGTCGAAAAAGGCTGCCGCCGCCTTTTTGTCGCCAGTCTCATTGAGGGTTTTGCAGTCCGGACAGGCGAGCGCGACTTTGCCGCCCTCGGCGCAGCAATCATCGGCCTGCTGCACGGTTTTGATGGGCTTAAAAGGGGCGCGCGGCCACGACGGGCTGTCAGCTTGGGCGGCGATGACGGTGGCGAACAGTGCGGCGAGAAGAAGACGAATGGTTTTCATTTATGTGTGAGGTTGATGTTTGTTGATTTTACTCGTCCAGATTGCTCCGGACACGGAACCACTCTCCTATTGCCCGCCATTTTCCGCTACGCATGGATTGGCGAAAGCTGCGCATTTTTTAAGGTCGGATTGAGGCAGCGTCCCAAAGGAATGGTTGGATACAAGCCGCTCCCACCGGCTCTCCCTTGAGCCTTCCCCTCACAGCCCAAACTACTTCGTCGCCGATGACACACTGAGCTTTGCTCGGTATTCAGTGGGGGATTGACCGGCGTAATCCCGAAAGCTTCGGTTGAACTGCGAGAGCGACTGGAATCCGACTTCGAACGCTACCTCGCTAATGCGGCGGCGGGGATCTTGCAGGAGATGACGCGCCTTTTCCACCCGCGTCCGCGCGACATGCTCCACGAAGTTGATGCCCGTCGAGGCCTTGAACAATCCACTAAAGTAGGTCGCACTCATGTTGACGGTCTTCGCTACTTGAGCGAGTCGAAGGTCTTCGTGTGCGTTGATTTCGATGAATGCCCGCGCACTGATGATTGCCAGCGGCTCTTCGTGTTCACCCCGAAGCGAGAGTGCATTCCCACACTCCCCAAGGTGCTCTGCAAATACCGCAAGCAACCGGATTAGCCCTTCATACTGAGACGATGAAACCACGCGCGTATTGAAATATGCTTCCTCCGCTTTTTTGAGATCTACCTGTGCTCCCCACGAAAGCAGGGTGCGGGTGATGCGATGGAAATGCGCCGACGTGGGCCGGTGCAATAGAACCTGCCCGGTGTGGAGGAACGCGATGAGTTGGTCGCCGACCCTCACTGGCACAGCAGTCTCACACAATCCGGCAAAACATTTGAGGGTGTGGGGCGTCAATTGCGCTTCCTTTTCGACCTGTTGCTGGAGGGAGTAGCACTGGGCGCAGCTTTCGTTCGAGTTCGCCATGAGCGCGAAAAATGGGTTTTCCTGTTTCCGAGTGTAACGCATGAGATGCAGCGACTCGGGCTCATGCAGTTGCAAAGGCAGCCCGGTGCCTTGCGTAAAGGCGCGTTCGTAGTCGCGGTACATCTTCGAATCCGACAAGGAATGAAGAAGAGAATCGGAAGCGGGAGTCATACGGATTTCACTAATTGGAAAGCCAACGCGCTGTTGCGGGTTACTTCCATCCCACAGCGCCCATCTCTGCCAGGCCCGGAAACGTTGTGGCCGAGATGACTTCTGCCAAGGGCGTGGCGACGATTGTTTTAATGGATTTCATGATGATGTTTTTGGAAGAGTCTGCCGTCGTAGTTTCTGGGGCGTCCAAGCGGGCAGAAATGAGCGAGACACGACGGTCAAGAGAGTTGAATCACGCTGACACACCGCACCTGCACGTATGCGATGGCGCGTGGCGGCACATTGCTGGAACACCGCCGATGGCGGTGGCCGTGCCGCTAAGCGGCGAAGGGAGGAGCGTGCGACTGCAAGCTCTGGTGCAAAACGAGTTCCGCGAAGGATGGAGAGTCCGGCGGTGGCCCCACGGAGCAAGCCGCTTCAAGGTATTCAACGGGGAAAGAGACGGCTTCCACTGGCCAGTCGTTCAGCGGTG
>JAYUWZ010000423.1:0-1705 GCA_043753265.1 Verrucomicrobiaceae bacterium | reverse complement strand
CCGTTATGCGTTCGCGTGAGTATCCGAATTCGCCCAGGGAGTGAGGGGCAGAACGGAACTTACGTTCCACTAGAAGGATTCCGTAGAGTAAGGCAGCTTTAAAATTGGGTCCATGCCAGTACCCCGGACGCCATCGGTGTCCAACTAGCTTCGTTATAAAGTGGCATAGAGTTGGCGGAGGCGGGGCACAGCAATGGTTTCCGCAAGCTTTTCGCGAATGGCGTGACGGAGCCACCGGATAAATTTCACACTGCGTTGGGTGGCCCTTTTCATTCCAAGAACAAGCGGCGAAAGTGGTTTTCCGGCTGTAGCACATTTCACTCCCGCTTCCTCAGCTCGCTGGCCTCTTCTCCAATCCTCCGCCATGTTCCCCGCTCCATGTTCGGTCTCCAGACGATCCTCGTAAAGCAGCAGCAAATTGTGGGTTAAAGTCACCAAAAGAGCCTGCGCCTCCTTGGCCACCAAACTGGTTGCCCAAGCCTTCTTCTCGTTCAGCTTGTTTTTGATCTGATCAAAGACCTTCTCGATGTTCCAACGCCGCCGGTACAGTTCCGCGATGATTCCCGGTGGCAGATCCGGTTCGTTGGTCAGAAATTCATAATGTTCCCTGCTTTGTGGATCCATGTAATTGATGATCCGCATTGGAAGTCCCTGCCGGGTTTCCACTTTCCGATCATCCAACACCCCGTTGTTACGCGAGTCTTCCCGATCCCATTGGGCGTCGCCAACCCATGAGAAAAACATCTTTCCTTTAACCCGGCTGATGAAGTAAATGGCGCATTCCTGACGGCACCGCTTCCAAAAGCCGAAATCGATCCCGGCCTTGTCATACACCAGGAGGGTGCGCTTGCCTTTGGGCACCTGCTGGCGCAGTCCCTTGGGTTTGAGCCTTTTGAGCGCCGACATATCATGCTCGTGCAAGCCTTCTGCCGCCGCCAGATGACGGAAGGTGTGCCTCCTTAAGTTTAAACCATAAAAATGGCCCACGGACATTTTCACACCGTCATGCCGGGGATCGTGGGTGGCGGCTTTATGCCAGTGCCCATCCAGGGCAAAACACTCGTAACCCTCCAACTCAGGGATGTCCGCCAGCAGATCGGGCAGGAGGGCGTCGGCCTTCTTAAGAAGCGCTTCGCTCACGTCGCGAAGCATGCTGCAACGGCGCGGGCTGTGCAGAGCGGCAAAGTAATTGGAATGTTTGGGCGTATGTTCGAACCGGGGGCCTTGTTCCTGGAGAAAACCACGGCCGCTTTCGGACTGTTCCAAAACCCGCTGCACGCCCAGGTGAAGAAAGTCTTCATCGGAAAATTCGGGGCAGGGATGATGATTTGGGCTCTGGGCGGCGAGGCCGAGAAGGGGGAGGAAGAAGGCATCGGCGACTGGTGTTAGATCAGGATTAAAAGTCATTCAGTGAATTTTCGGGCACCAGTCCCATGTCAAGCCTATTCTTTGAAGAAATATAGGCTTTTGCGGGGCTTTTTTGACGTTTTAATCATCGAAGGACCCTCCAAAATCGACGCACGGTGGGGGCATTCCAGCCTCATACTGAGCATCCTCGCGCAGCTCTTTTTAATGCTAATTGGACACCGATGGTTAGAATGACATCCGCGTTTCAATCCCTTTCCACGATGCGATTGCAGCATGTGCCCTGATCAGTCCGGCGACGGCGATAGGCTATGTCTTATTTGTAACCGACTTCGTGAAT
>JAYUWZ010000422.1:0-3937 GCA_043753265.1 Verrucomicrobiaceae bacterium | reverse complement strand
CCAGTGGTCGATGAGCGCCACGCCATTCACCCACAGCCGCACGCCGTCATCCGTGGTGGTGTAAAAGGTGTAAGTACTCGTGACCGAGGGCTGCACCTGGCCGCTCCAGCGCACCGAGTAGTTGTCCCCGCCGATAGGGCTGCCGGGATTCCCCCCGGCCCAGTCGAAGTTTACCGTCGCATCCGTGCGGGTGAGCGCGGGAGCCCCGGTGAGATTCGTATTATTAAAATATTCGCCCTTCAGCCCAGTGCCTCCCGTAGTGCCAAGCGTGGGATAGAGCCTGGCCTGCGGAATGATTTGCTTGGGCCGCGATGCGCTGGACCACGAAAGGTCAATCTGCGCGCCAAAATCGTTTTCAAAAAACTCGAGCTCGATGTCGTATTTCTGCCCCGCGACGAGCTGGATGGTCCCGCTGTTTTCCAGGGCTGCGTGGGCATTCCAGTCGTTGATGAGCTGCACCCCGTTGACCCACAGTCGCACGCCATCATCGGCAAGTGTGTAGAATGTATATGTCTCCGAATACTCGGGCTGCACCTGCCCGCTCCAATAGACGGAGAAATGGTCCGTGGGCAGGCCGGGTGCAGGTACATCGTTCCAGAGGAAATTGACCGTGGCATCCGTGCGGGTCACCGTGGGTGCTCCCGTCAGGTTTTGGTTGGGATAGTATTCACCTTTGAGGCCGGTGCCCGTCTGCGCAAAGGCGGCGAGCGGGCACAGGAGCAGCGCGACAAGCGCGAGAAGCCTGGCAAGCAGGCGGGAAGGGCGGTTTGGTGTGTTCATCGCAGTGGTGTCTGGTTTCCGTTCGCCCGATTTAGAGGGACGCGCCGCCTGTGGGCAGCGAGTCAGCGGCGCTGGCGAGTGCCAGCGGAGGGGTGCTCCTCCTCCTTCCCCATGGCGGGAAGAAAGCGGGGCACGCATTCAAATGCGTGCGGGTTCATAACGAGGTGAACGGTTTGTGGAGGGCTCCAAAGCGCAGGCCATTTGACCGATTGCGAAAAACAACGCGGTGCCGGAGAGCTTATTCGAAACGTAAGGGGGATAAGCAAAATCGTCAATATAAAAGTGTATACAGAATACATTTATCTCTCCATTCGGTGCCCGCCATCCTCCACGCCGCTGTCTTCCTGAGAACCCAAACCATCGGTCGATTGATGCGTTTAAATTCCCCCGCCGATTTGTTTTGCACGTCCCCGCGCAGTTTCCCATGCTCCCGGCCTTTTCCGTGAGTAACGACATGCAAGCCAATCCGCTTCGTGAGGGTCTGTCCAATCGCCCGATGCCGCAGCCGTGCAACGTGGTCATCTTCGGCGCGTCTGGGGACCTGACTTTCCGTAAACTTATCCCAGCCCTGTATAATCTCGCCGCCGACGGCGATTTGCCGGGCGCTGCCAACATCATCGGTTTCGCACGGCGCGAAAAATCCGACGAATCCTGGCGCACAGAGCTCAAGGACACGACGGCCAAGTGCTCGCGTTCCGGGCTCAATGAGGAGGTGTGGGCAAACTTTGCCTCGCGCATCTATTACCACCGCTCGGAATTCGGCGAGGCCGCAGGCTACGCGGCCCTCAAGGAAAAGCTCGATGCCCTCGACGCCAGCTCCGGCACACGCGGCAATCGCCTCTTTTATCTCTCCGTCTCACCCACGGAATACGACGGCATCCTGGAGCAACTCTCCGCCGCCGGGATCACCACCGCAGCCCCGGGTTCGTGGGTGCGGGTGATCGTCGAGAAGCCCTTCGGCACCGACCTCGCCACCGCACAGGAACTCAATGGCATCATCGCAAAAGGTTTCGCCGAGCGCGACACCTTCCGCATCGACCACTACCTCGGCAAGGAGACGGCGCAGAACATCATGGTGCTGCGCTTTGCCAACAGCATCCTGGAGCCCCTGTGGAACCACCGCTACGTGGACCACGTGCAAATCACCAGCGCCGAGACGCTCGGTGTGGAGGCCCGCGGCCCTTACTACGACAAGAGCGGCGCGCTTCGCGACATGGTGCAGAGCCACCTCGTGCAGCTCCTCTGCCTCACCGCGATGGAGCCACCCACCAGCCTCAGCGCCGACGCTGTGCGCGATGAAAAAGTGAAGGTCGTCCGCGCACTCCGCCGCATGTCGCCAGACGATGTCGCCCGCGACGTCGTCCGCGGCCAGTACGCCGAGGGCAGCATCGGCGGCAAGCAGGTGCCCGCCTATCGCAAGGAAGAGCGCGTGAACCCGAAGAGCATGACGGAAACCTTCGTCGCGCTGAAAATGCACGTGGACAACTGGCGCTGGCATGGCGTCCCGTTTTACATGCGTGTCGGCAAGCGCCTCGCCAAGGGCGGCGCGGAAATCGCCGTTCAATTTAAGGAAGCCCCCGGCGTGCTGTTCAACAGCGCCGAGGCCCCGTTGGGACCAAACCAGCTCGTCATCCGCATCCAACCCGACGAGGGCGTGTCGCTCCGCCTTCAGT
The DNA here is from genome assembly GCA_043753265.1 of Verrucomicrobiaceae bacterium. GTDB lineage: Bacteria > Verrucomicrobiota > Verrucomicrobiia > Chthoniobacterales > Chthoniobacteraceae > SXWH01. Next base: position 1,484 of record JAYUWZ010000422.1, on the reverse strand, counting down.
GCAAGGTGCCCGGCAGCACGCTGCGCATCGAGCCCATCAAGATGGATTTCCATTACGGCACCAGTTTTGGCCGCCAGAGCCCCGAGGCCTACGAGCGCCTCATCCTCGATGCCATGAGCGGCGACGCCACGCTCTTTGCCCGCCGCGACGAAGTCGAGGAGGCATGGCGCTACGTCGATGCCATCGAGCACACGTGGCATTTGAATTCCACCCCGCCGCCGCTTTGCGAATACGCCGCCGGCTCATGGGGGCCGAAGGAGGCCGAGCAATTGCTCGACCGCGACGGCCGCACCTGGCGCAGAATGTAAGCAAGGCAGCATCTTCTCCACCTCATGCCCGCCACCTTGGAAAATCTCGGAACTCCCGTTGAAGTCTCCGCCATCGGCAAGGAGTTGAAAAAACTCTGGAGTGCCGACCAGACGCGCACCCGTGCGACGCTGTTCAATTTTGCGGTCATCTGCCAGGGCGAGACCGCGATGGCGGAAAACACGGAGATCCTCTCCCACTTCGTCCGCAGCCACGCATTCCACGCGCTGCTGCTCGGCATCGAGCCCAGTCCGGAGCCCAGCCAGGTGAGGGCTTGGGTGAATGCGCATTGCTATCTGCCCAAGGCCGGGGCCAAGCACGTGTGCTGCGAGCAGGTCTCCATCTTCGTCCGTGGCAATGTCCGCGCGCTCCTGCCAAATCTGCTTTTCGGTCACCTCGACTACGACCTCCCGCTCACCCTTTGGTGGCGCGGCCAAAACCTCGCCGACCTCGATGCCGAGGCGTGGAGCTGGATCGACCGCCTCGTGTTCGACAGTCAGGCGTGGACCGATACCCGCCAGCAAATCGGCGCACTCCGTCAGGCCCTTGGCGGCAACCGCACCATTCTTTGTGATCTTTCCTGGACGCGCACGCTCCGTCTCCGCCAGGCCCTTGCGCAGACGTTCGACGCGCCCGACACCGCCGCCGGACTTCGCACGCTCAAGCAGGTATCCATCACCCACGCCCCCGGTGCCCGCACGCCTGCCGTGCTACTGCTTGGCTGGCTCGCCGCGCAGCTGGGATGGTCCGCTCACGGTGGCCGCGGCAATAAAGTCCGCTACTCCGCCGGCGACCGTGATGTCGTCTGCGAACTCCATGAGGCCGCAGGCCCCGATATCAGCCGCGTGGAACTCATCGGCGATGCACTCAGCGTCGAAGCCTCCCGCCTCACTGGCGGCTGCTTCCTGCAAGTGCAACTCCGCGATTCCGCCGGACGCGCCACCGAGCTCGTCATGCCCGCCGACTGCGGCGATCTCCTCGCTGTCCTCGACGAAGAGCTGGCCAGCGGAGGCCGGCACCGCGTCTACCTCAAGGCCCTCACCGCCGCCGAGTCGCTGCTGTAGCGGTTCCTCACGACCCACTAGCGTCGAAGTCCGCCCATGGGCTACTGTGGATTTGAATTAAGATTGGGAAAGGCGCTCAAAAAGCCTACGCCAGTTCTTGGAGTGCGGCAGCCC
>JAYUWZ010000421.1:0-3938 GCA_043753265.1 Verrucomicrobiaceae bacterium | reverse complement strand
GCTTCGGCACGAGTTCGCCGATGATCAATGAGAGGTAGGTAATGCCGAGTACTACAACGGCCAGGCTCAACGTGTTCGCATACGTGGCCGGCATGCCGGCGGCAACCAGTTGCTGGCTCAGGAGGTGTGAAAGGGTCGCGCCTCCAAAAGTTCCGGCCAAAATGCCGATTAACGTGATGCCGATTTGTACCGTGGAAAGGAACTGGTTCGGAGTTTCGGAGAGGTGCAACGCGGTCGTCGCGCTTTTGCTGCCGCCGTCCGCCAAGGCCTTCAACCGGGCCTTCCGCGAGGAGACCAACGACATTTCAGCCATTGCCAGCACACCGTTGGCCAGGAGCAGCAGCACTATAATGCAAATTTCGATCACTACCTGAGTCATGTTTAAAAGAGTTCTACCCACACTACCCGCCATCGTTCACAGCGATCAACCTCCCTTCCTTGGAGTTGGAAGCAGGATGGCCACTACGCTGAATAGATTACTCGGCTATGGCGGGGGTGCTTTCCCTGCTGGAACGCTCGCCATATGTGCGTTGTGCAAGCCCCGATCCACCACGCGCAAGGTTCGGTGGCATACGGATTTATCCGGGTTTTGGGGCTCGAAGTCGGGCTTGGCACCTCTCCAGCCTCTCACATTCACCTCGCCGCATCCCACACCTCCTCTTCATCGTATCCCCTCCATGCCAGTCCACACCTTGGTGCACACGCAAGTCATCCACACCACTCTCGCCGCCGCGTGGAAATTCTTCAGCAACCCCCACAACCTCGCGCGCATCACCCCACCATCGCTCGATTTCCGCACCCTCAGCGAAGTGCCTGATGAAATCTACAGCGGCCTCATGATCCGCTATCGCGTCCGCCCCATCTTCAGCATTCCTATGGAATGGCTCACCGAGATCACCCACGTAGTCCCGCGCCAGATGTTCGTCGATGAACAACGCTCCGGCCCCTACCGCATCTGGCACCACGAACACCACTTCCGCGACCTCGGCGATGGCCGCGTGGAAATGCTCGACCGCGTCACCTACCAACTCCCCCTCGGCTGGCTCGGCAACCTCGCCCACCCCATCCTCGTAGCCCCACAAATCCGCAAGATCTTCGACCACCGCATAAAAGCCGTGGACGAACTTTTCAAAACGTAGCGAAGCGCCAATGGGAGGGAATTCCGCGCGGAGCGCCTTGGACTGCGTGCGGCAAGCCTAAGCGCGACGCCGCCTTGGGAGGGAATGCCGGGTTGGCAATAACGCATCCGTCTCGCCGTGCCGCGCGAGAAAAGCGTGGGGGGCGTGATTTAATTAAGGTCTACGCGGGCAAGAGCGCGGGTTCGAGCGGGAGCGCCGCCACTGGGAGCATGCGTCTCTGACGCATCATCTCGTTCGTTACCATTCTCCGACGCCTGCCCTGAGCTTGTCGAAGGGTCCTCAATCGGCCACCTCATAGCGCGAAGCGCCTAGCTCCTTTTGCCCCTCCTTTCTCGCGGTAACCATCGTTTTATGACCGGGTTTCAATCACACCCAAGCGTGGGTGGTGTGCCCAAATTCACGTGCACCCCAACCGCCCCTATGCTATCATACCACCCATGGAAGGCAATGAGGGGAGTAAGGATCATAACCAGAGCGGCACCCAGCCAGCGTACCGATCCCGTGGAACACGTGGAACATTCAAACGCCCACTCCGCAGCTCGACTGCACACACAACGCGCAACAACTACAACAACCCCCTCTCATCTCGCACTGTCCTGCTCATCGCAACTATCGCCGATAATCCGACTCCAACCCACAAATCAAAGCACCTCAGCCGTTTCCATCGGAGCATTATCAGCGACGCCCCATCGCCGATATTCCCCACCCACCCCGAAAAGCGACCCAGCGCCCAAATGCGCAATAACTACAGAAACCCTCCATTACCCATCCCTGCGATCGCCGTTACCGCCGATAATCCCCTCTCGCTGCCGCAACTCTGTTGCCAACCCTCAATCCCATCCAAAGGCGGCGTCGCGCTTACGCTTGCCGCACGCAGTCCAAGGCGCTCCGCGCAAAAAACCCATTTTCCATCGCCCATCCACTCCATCGCATCTATCGCCGATAATCCGGCCCACTCCCACAAACCAAACCACCCCAGCCACTTTCACCGCAGTATTATCGGCGACGCCCCATCGCCGATATTCCCTACCCACCCCGAAAAGCGACGCAACGCCCAAATGCGCAATAACCGCAGAACCCCGTCTACCCTGCTCATCGCATCTATTGCCGATAATCGCATCCGATCGCAGCGAGGCCCTAAAAGTCTGTGCCACTCTATATATGCTTCGTCTTTCGCGGTTTCTCCATTGGCGTCTTGGAGTATTGGCGATTCAAATCGCTCCAAGCCCGACACTCCCAGCGCTCCCCGGCCAAAGTTTCCCTCCGACCTGCGCTTTTCATTGGATGTTGGACGTTCAGCGTTGGGCGTTGGACGTTTTGCAGCACCCATCGCTTGCCCAAAGCCGTTTCTTCTGCACTCTCCCGCCTCTCTCAAATGAAGAAAACCGTCTCCGCCTTTTCCGCTGCCGCACTCCTCGCGTCGCTTTCCGCTCCGTCCCATGCTGCCGACGTCACAGGCGATGCGGCAAAAACGGGTACGCTCAAAAAGGAGAACCGCGCGCCGGTGCATCCGCCCAAGGACACGCCGGATGCCGCGGTGAAGAACCTTGCGAAGGCGAAAATCCCGCAGGGGTTCACCGGGGACATTTGGGCCTCCGAGCCGCTGCTCGCAAATCCCGTCGCTTTTTGCTTCGACCCGCAGGGCCGCATGTTTGTCTCGGAGACGCACCGCTACCGCAGCAGCGTGCTCGATATCCGGCACTACATGTTCATGCTGGAGGACGACCTCGCCGCGCGCAACCAGGACGACTGGCTGGCCTCCATCAAAAAGAATTTCCCGAAAGACTGGCAGGAACTGGAAAAGGAGAGCGAGGTCATCCGCCTCGTGGAGGACAGCAATGGCGACGGGAAGGCCGACAAGACCAGCGTGTATGCGGACGGCTTCCGCTCCGCGCTCGACGGCATCGCGAGCGGCGTGATGTGGGACAATGGCGCGCTGTATTTTACAAACATCCCCGCGCTGTGGAAATTCACCGGCAAGGACAAGGCGGAGAAGCGCGAGGAACTGCACCGCGGCTACGGCGTGCGGTTCAGCTACACGGGCCACGATTTCCACGGCCTCGCCAAGGGCCCGGACGGACGCATCTATTTCTCCATCGGCGACCGCGGCGCGTCCATCACGACGAAAGAAGGCGGCAAAATAGAGGTGCCCGATGAAGGTGCGGTCTTCCGCTGCGAGCCGGATGGCGGCCACCTGGAACTCGTGATGCGCGGCCTCCGCAATCCGCAGGAGCTGGCGTTCGACGATTACGGCAATCTTTTCACCGGCGACAACGACAGCGACCAGGGCGACCGCGAGCGCTGGGTGTATGTGGTGGAGGGTGCCGATGCCGGATGGCGCATCGGCTGGCAGCATCATCCGCTGGGCAAGGACTTCAATCCCTGGCTCGCCGAGAAGATGTGGGAGCCGCGCGACCCCAAGAAAAACCAGCCCGCCTACGTGCTCCCGCCGATCGCGAATCTGCCCGATGGCCCGAGCGGTCTCGTATACTATCCCGGCACCGGCCTGCCCACAGAATACGCAGGCTCTTTCTTCCTCGCGGGCTACAAGGGCAGCACGGCGAAGAGCGCGGTGAGCACCTTCAAGAGCATCGCGGATGGCGCGAGCTTCAAGCTCGAAGGGCTCAAAACTTTCATGGACAACGTGCAGGCGACCGACGTGGATTTCGGCCCCGACTCCCGCATGTATGTAAGCGCCTGGGACGAAGGCTGGGAGCGTTCGGACCAAGGCCGCATCTACCGCCTCTCGCACGAAGCCGCGCGCACAGAGCAGAAGGCGCAAATCGATGACGTGCAGAA
>JAYUWZ010000420.1:0-8303 GCA_043753265.1 Verrucomicrobiaceae bacterium | reverse complement strand
CTTGCCACACGCAGTCCAAGGCGTGCCGCTCGCGTCGGAGCTGTTCTTACCGAGGCGCTGCACCCAGCACGAGCGACGAGTTGATTCCCCCAAAGCCAAACGCGTTATTCATCGCGTAACGGATCACCCCGTCGCGGCCGACATTGGGCACGACGTCGATGTCGCACGCCGGGTCGGGCGTTACATGGTGCAGCGTGGGCGGGAGCCACTGGTCTTGCAGCGCGAGCGCGCAGATGGCCGTCTCCATGGCACCCGTGGCGCCGAGCGGGTGCGCGGTGAAGGGTTTGGTGCCGCTGCTTGGCGGCGGAGTCTCGAACACCGTCTTGATGCACATCACCTCGTTCGCGTCGTTCATCTGCGTGCTGCTCGCGTGGCAGTTGATGTAGCCGATATCGCCGGGCGACACGGCCGCATCCGCCAGCGCGGATTTCATGCACTCGATGACGCTTTCTCCGGAGGGGAGCGGGCTGGTCATGTGAAAGGCCTCGTTGTTCAGCGCGTAGCCGAGCACCTCGCAGTAGATGCGCGCGCCGCGTTTCACTGCGTGTTCGTATTCCTCCACCACGAGTGAGCAGCCACCCTCGCCCATCACGAATCCATCGCGCTCGGCGTCGAAGGGGCGGCAGGCGCGACCGGCGGGCTCGCCCTGCCACCGTGACATGGTTTTGATGAAATCGAAGGCGCCAAATGTGAGCGGGCAGAGCGGAGCCTCCGCTCCACCGGCGACAATCACGTCCGCCCAGCCGTCGCGTATGTAGCGCATGGCCTCACCCACCGACACCACCCCGCTCGCGCAGGAGTTGGAATTGGTCGTGCCGACGCCGCGAAATCCGCACTCGATGGCGATGTTGCTGTGGGCACTGCCGCCAAACACCTGCAGGGCCAGCGTGGGATTCACTCCTCGCTGCCCTTTTTTCAAAAACAGCGCGTGCTCGGCCTCCGCGTTGGCGATGCCGCCCAGCGCGGTGCCAAAGCTCACGCCAAAACGCGCCTGGGGCGTCTCCCTGCTCCATGGGAGCGCGGCGTCCTCCAGCGCGAGCATGGCGCTGGCCACGGAAAACTGCGCGTAGCGATCCAGGCGCTTGAGACGGTGCGGGGGAAAAAACGGCGTGGGATCCCAGTCGCGCACCTCACCTGCGTGCAGCGCCTTGTAGGGCGAGGCATCGAAGAGCGTAGCCCGGGCAATGCCGCTGCGGCCCTCGCGGATGGAGCGCCAGAATGCATCCTTCCCCACTCCGCAGGCGGTGATGGGCCCGATGCCCGTGATGACGACGCGCTTTCTCAAGCGGTCACCGCACCGGCTTCGATGCGCTCCTTGAATACGGCGAGGGTCTTTCCGGCAATGGCCTCGATGAAGCTGCCGATGATGGGCTCGGCAAACCAGGCGAGCCATGGGACACGAAATTTCATGGTGTGAACAATTTCCACGCGGGTGCCGTCGCGGGTCGGGGTGAGCGTCCAGGTGACCACCATTCCCTTTGTCCACTTGCGCAGATGTTCAAAGTGGAGCTCCAGTCGGTCACGGTCGGCCCGGTAGGCCGAGACCCATGAGACGGGAATCGCGCCACGGCGCGCGCTCATGGCCACAATGTCGCGGCCTCCTTCCTTCTTGAGCAGGCGCACGTAACGGTAGTGGGGCAACTGCTCGGGCCAGCGCAGCAGATTGCTCACCTCGTCGAAGATTTTCTCGCGAGGAGCGTTGATGATGATGCTGTTGGCCGAATGCACTGCTCTTCTTTACGTGGGTGGGATGGGAATTGGCGCTAGAAAAATGCAAAAGCGCGGCTTTGGGCGTTCCTGCGAATCCATTCAAACGTCAATTCCCGCTTCTCACATACACCGAGCCCAGCGAGAGTGCAGGGCCATGCCACACCGCTACCTGCTGCCGCTTGCCCTGCTCTCCTGCGCCGCGCCGCTTGCAGCCGAGGACAAACCAAACCCGACCGCCACCGTGAAACCGACCACTTTTACCAACCGCCTCGCGAAGGAAAAATCGCCTTACCTCCTGCAGCATCAGCACAACCCGGTGGACTGGTATGCATGGGGTCCCGAGGCTTTTGAGAAGGCCAAAAAGGAGAACAAGCCCATCTTTCTCAGCATTGGCTACAGTACGTGTCATTGGTGCCATGTGATGGCGCACGAGTCCTTTGAAAGCGAGGAAGTGGCGAAGGTGCTTAACGAGCATTACATCCCCGTGAAAGTGGACCGCGAGGAACGGCCCGATGTGGACAAGGTCTACATGACCTATGTGCAGGCCAGCACCGGCAGTGGCGGCTGGCCCATGAGCGTGTGGCTCACTCCCGACCTGAAGCCCTTCGTCGGTGGCACCTACTTTCCGCCAGATGACCGCGGGGGCCGGCGTGGCTTTAAGACGGTGCTCCTGCAAATCGCCAAGGCGTGGAAGGATGACCAGGCGGGCGTAATTAAAGTGAGCGATGATGTGATTAAACAGCTCACGGAATTCGCAGCCAGCGCGCCACCCTCGAAGACCGAGATTTCCGGCAACGCAATCCTCGCGAATGGGCTCGGGCAAATGGTGAAGCGTTTCGACGATGTGCATGGCGGATTCAGCGATTCACCGAAATTTCCGCAGCCTTCGATGGTCCATTTCCTCCTGCGCATGGCGGTGAAGAAGGGCGAGGGCGACAAGGCGGAGGTTGTGGCCAAGGACGCGGCGAGCGCGAAAAAGATGGCGCTTTTCACGCTCGGAAAAATGGCCGACGGCGGAATGCATGATCACCTGGGAGGAGGCTTCCATCGCTACTCGGTCGATACCTACTGGCACATCCCACACTTCGAGAAAATGCTCTACGATCAGGCGCAACTCGCCGCCGTGTATACGGATGCCTTCGCGCTCACGCGCGACCCTCGCTGGGAATCCGTCTCGCGCGATGTACTCGACTATGTGCTTCGCGATCTCACCAGCAAGGAAGGCGGCTTTTTCTCGGCGGAGGATGCCGACTCGATCATTGAGCATGGGAAGCCGGATCACGCGGAAGGTGCATTTTACGTGTGGACGAAAGCGGACATCGACGCCGCGCTCGGTGAAGCCGCCCCGCTCTTCTGCAAAGTCTATGGCGTTGAGGCGGCGGGTAACGCGCCAGTGGGCAGCGACCCGATGAAAGAACTCGTGGGCAAGAACACTCTCATCCTGCGCATGACGCATGCGGAGGCTGCGAAGGAATTCAAGATGGACGAAGCCGAGGTCGTGCGCTCACTGGCGGCCTCCCGCAAGAAGCTCTTCGAACTACGCGCCAAACGTCCCCGCCCGCATTTGGACGACAAGATCATCACCGGCTGGAACGGGCTCATGATTTCGGCATTCGCCCGCGCCGCGCAAGTGTTCGACGAACCGCGCTATCTCGCAGCGGCGCAGGCCAGCACGAAGTTCATCAAGGCGCAGCTTTGGAAAGATGGCGCGCTCATCCGCAGCCACCGCATCGAGGCCAGCAACATCGCCGGTTTCGCCGACGACTACGCGGCGCTGATTGGCGGCCTTCTGGAGCTTTACCAGGCGGACTTCGATCCGGCGCATCTCGACTGGGCGCTGGAATTGCAGACCAAGATGGACTCGCTCTTTCTCGACAAGGAGCATGGCGGCTACTTCCAGACCGCGCCCCGGCAATCGGACATCCTCTTTAGGAGCAAGGGAGACTACGATGGCGCTGAGCCTGCGCCCTCCAGCCTCGCAGCCGCAAACCTGCTGCGCCTAGCGCAACTCACTGGAAACGCCGAATATCGCGAGCGCGCTGAGAAGGCAATTCGCTCTGCGGGTGACAAGCTCGACAAACTCCCGAGCGCTCTTACGCAACTACTCTGCGCCATCGATTTTTCCCTCGCGAAGCCGAGGCAAATCGTAATCGCTGGCACCAAGGACGCGGCAGATACCAAAGGGCTCCTGCGCGAGGTGCATGGAGTATTTTCACCCAACCAACTCATCCTGCTGGCCGATGGTGCCAAGGGACAGGAATGGCTTGGCAGCCGGATCGAAACGCTGAAGACCATGAAACCGCTGCAAGGCAAGGCTGCGGCGTACGTATGCGAGAACTACGTGTGCCAGAAGCCGGTGAGTGAGGCGGAGGAGTTGAGGAAATTACTGGTGAAGTAACGAATCCGGGCCATTTCATTGGCGGGCACGTTTCATGTTCAGTATATGGGATTATGCGTCCCCGAACGCTCCTCTCCCTGCTTGTCATAACTGCCGCCATCGCAGTGGGTTTCATGCTGCATTGGGAGAGGCCTCCGATTCCTCCGCAGCCGCTTGTTTCGATCTCGCCTGCCAATGTAGAGCCGCGTGCTCCGCGGGCATCCGGCTACAAGCGAAAGGCGGAGACCAAACCGATGCCCGTGGAGCCGGCAATCGCGGCATTCGACGTATGGTCCCGCAAGTACCAGGCAGCCAGCGCCTCGGAGAAAGCGAAGCTCGTCTCCGAAGGTATGCAACTCGCCAGCGCCCGTCGCACTGTTCTGGCGAGCCTCATCCGCAAAGCGCCCGAGCAGGCCCTTGCTGCCGCGGTTCCAGTCATGGCTCGCGCGGCTCTGCCAATGGAAGTCCTTCCGTTCCTGGAGGAGCGCGTTCATGGCGTAGGGGATCTTCAACTGCTTGCAGCCACTCCCGCCCCCGGCAAGCGTCTGGCGGAGTCGAAATTTCACTCGGTCACCGTCAATGGGAGGGAGTTTCGCACCTATTCGTACGGGCAACGCGCGCGGGCCATCAATCTCCGCAACATCAGCATCCACGGCATTGCGCTGGATGGAGTGCTTGCGATGTCCGATTCACCGATCCGCATTCTGGAGCCCGGCGAGACGGCGAATGGAAGGGCTGTCGATCCCGTCTGTCCCGTCTCGGGAAAGACGACGCAAGTCGATGCCGGCACGCCCCTTAATACCGTGCAGCCTGTCGCGTTTGAGGCTGGCGGAAAAATCCATATCGTTGCCAAATCCTCTCTTCTCCCACTTGCAGCGGCACGACTCGCCGCGCAGGAGCGCGAGCACCATGCGGCTGACAACCAACCCGGAACGAGCGGGGTCTCAGGCCGCCCCAACCAGGCGTGGACTCATGGGCCCAAAAAGGTGCTGCTGATCCGTGTGGATTTTTCCGACAAGCCTGGAACGCCAATCAATCCCGATGGCAACCAGTCTATCACCGAGGACTACGTGGTAAACGCGATCAACAATACCGGCGGCATCCGCGATTTCTTCGAGCAAAACAGCTACGGCAAAACGACCATCGTCGTGGGAGCCACGGTCGCTGGGAATTCGCCAGACGTGACGAACGTGCTGCGCATGCCCTCCACCGCGCAAAGCTATGCGACTGCGGAGGCGAATTCCCTCCTGCACTCCGACGCCCGGGCGCTCGCGGCGGGCGCGGGATTCACCCTCGCAAATTACGACCGCATCGGCGTGATCTTTTCGGACTTGAGCAGCATTCCGGGCTCGCAAATCGACTACGGCGGGCTCGCCAATATCGAAGATGCACACTTCTGGGTGAATGGGTATTTTGACCTCCGCGTGGTGGCCCATGAACTCGGGCACACCTACGGGCTCTTTCATGCGAATTTGTGGGATGTGAATGATGGAAACCCGGTCTCGCCCGCCGGGGTCTCGGTGGAATACGGCGACACCTTCGACCTTATGGGTGAGGGCGATTTCCTCGAGAACCACTTCAGCCACTGGAACAAAAGCCTGCTCCAGTGGATTCCAGATTCGTCCGTCACCACCGTGACCACCGGCGGCACGTATCGGGTGCATCGCTTTGACGTACAGGGCGCGAATCTCGCGAATCCGCTCGCGCTCAAAATCGTGCGGAATGGTGCCCAGGACTACTGGATCGGCCACCGCCGCGCGCTCGCCAATGCGGCCCTTGATAATGGCGCTTACATCCTGTGGGGTTACAACGAAAACCGGGAGTCCGACCTGCTTGATTTTGTCACTCCCAACACGAACCCCAACGACTCCGCGCTGCAGGTGGGCGCGACGTTCAACGATACCGCGGCGGGCATCAGTTTTTCCACCATCGCGCGCGGCGGCACCGGGAGTGACGAATGGATCGACGTGCAGGTCACCTTTCAGGCGCGCATCCAGTTTGCCACACCCACGTTTGTCGCCGATGAGCAGGGTGGCAGCGCAATCGTGACTCTCACGCGCACGAATAACTCAGCCGGCCCCGTCTCGCTCAACTACGCGACGAGCCCCGGGACAGCCACTGCGCCAGCAGACTACACCACGACCAACGGCATCGTCTCATGGGCCAATGGCGACAGTGCGTCAAAGACCATCATTATCCCCATTGCCGCCGACGCCATCGTGGAAGGCACGGAGGCCTTCACCGTGACGCTCAGCGGCATCAGCGGCGGGGTAATCAACGGCGGTGCCACCGCCACGGTGACCATTGCCGACCCGGGTGCAAACGATTCTCAATTCGTAGCCGACTTCATCAACGCCACCGTCGAGAAAGTCGTGGTAATGCCAGATGGAAAGCTCCTGATTGGCGGGTTGTTTGATATCCTTCAGGACGTCAATTTCGACAGCTACACGCGCGGCGGCATTGCGCGCATGAACGCCGACGGCACTGTGGATAGCAGCTTTGGGGAAGACGGAGGGGTGGATGGAACCAATGACCCAGACTTTGATCTACCCCCCCATGTCACCGATTTCGCACGGCAACCGGACGGAAAAATCATCATCGTGGGGAACTTCTCCACGGTAAATGGTGTGGGCCGCAAGAGCATTGCGCGGCTGAATCCCGACGGCACGCTCGATACCAGTTTCGATCCCGGCACAGGCCCTAACCAATTCATCAAGGCGGTGCTGCTTCAGCCCGACGGAAAGATTGTGATTGGCGGCTACTTCAGCAGTTACAATGGCACCAACCGCTTCATCCTCGCCCGGTTGCTTTCCAATGGCGTGCTCGACACCGGATTTGTTCCACCGGCGTTCGTAAGTGACTTCGGCTGGCGCGTCGAATCGCTGGCCCTCCAGGCAGACGGGAAAATCCTAGTGGGCGGCACTTTTATCTTCAGCGGCCCAACGCTCAAAGCTTCCTTGTGCAGGGTGCTGGGAACCAATGGGAATCTGGATCCGGCATTCACTGGAGTGACCAACGGTGCGCACGAAACGGGCTCCACCGGAAGCATCCGAAGCGTGGAAAAAATCGCCGTCCTCGGCGATGGCACCATTTTGATCGCCGGCGGCTTTACCGCGTTCAACAACACCGCGCGAGGCCGCATCGCCAAGCTGACGAATACTGGAGCCTTAATCGGCGCATTTGCTCCCACCTGCAATGGCCGGATCAGCGCCCTGCGCGTGCAGCCGGATGGGAAGATTCTTGTGGGCGGTGGGTTCACTCTGCTCAATGGCGCAACCATCGCAAATATGGGGCGACTCACCAGCGGAGGTGCGAATGACACGGCATTCCTGGCGGCGGGCGGCCATGACGTGAATGTGGAAGATTTCGCAATTCAGCCCGATGGTCGAATCGTGATGGGCGGAGATTTCGGCAGCTTCCATGGAAATTTGGAGGAAGGTCCGTTGTGGCGCTTTTATCCAGGCCTGCCCGGTCTGCCGGGTGTGGTGCAGCTCTCTGCCAATGCCGCGCTCGGCGTGGAGGGTACCACCCTCGCAGTCTCCGCTACCCGCACGGGTGGCAGCCTCGGCGCGCTCACGGTGGGCTATTCCACTGTGCCCGGCACGGCGACCGCGGCGGACTTTACCGCCACCGCAGGCACGCTGAGCTGGGCCGACGGCGAGAGCACAAACAAGACAATCTCCATTCCCATCACGGGCGATGCGCTGGCCGACTCGGGCGAGTCGCTCCTGCTCAACATTGGCGAGCCGCTGATTGGATCGACCATCCTCGGGCAGACCCAGCAGGCGACCATCACCCTTACGACGGGCTTCGGCGCGTGGCAGGCTGCGCACTTCACGCCGCTGGAGATTGCGAATCTGGATATCGCAGGCGACCAGGCCGACCCGGATGGGGATGGGCGCGTGAACCTGCTGGAGTATGCGGGTGGCTATCTGCCGCGCATCGCGGATGATGAGGCCCCCGGCACGTCCATCGTAAATGTCACTGGCAGCAACTATCTGGCGCTCACTTTTCGCAGGCGGGTGCCGACCCTCGACCTGGCCTACACGGTGCAGAACTCCGGCGTGCTGCCGCCAGTCGGGGCAACTGCGGTCATTGTGGGCTCTCCTGCATCCAATGGGGATGGCACGGAGACGGTGACCTTTCGAGACAGCACGGCGATCACTGGTGCCATCAAACGATTCATGCGGGTGATGGTACAGCGCATGCCGTGAGG
>JAYUWZ010000419.1:0-1711 GCA_043753265.1 Verrucomicrobiaceae bacterium | reverse complement strand
AGAAATCGCTGAAGGCAGCGCTGCAACGCGAGGCCGCAGGCCGTGCGAAAGACCTACTCGGCAAGACAGAGACCCTCGGCGGCACGCCCGCAATTATCGCCCACCTCGGCGATGCCGATGGCGACACACTGCAAACCGTGGCCGACGCACTCAAGAGCCACGGCTTCAAGGGCGTGATCGTGCTCGGCGGCACCGCCAATGCAGCGGTCTCGCTCGTCGCAGCCGTGACACCCGACTTCACCGCGAAGGCGCAGGCCGGCAAAATCATCCAGACCATTGCCCCGATCATCGGTGGTAAGGGCGGCGGCAAGCCCGATGGCGCGCGCGGCGGCGGCAAAGACCCGTCGAAGCTAGACGAGGCGCTCGCGCAGGCTCGCAAGCTCCTGGGTGCGTAGGAACGAAAAATTTCGCCGTTCCTTTCGCCTGAAGGCGGCACTACGTACATTACCACTGCTTTTCCCATGCAAGCAGGCTTGCCAAGCGCCCGTGGGCGGGTAGCAATGCGCGCATGAAGAAAATTGAGGCGATCATCAAGCCCTTCAAATTGGAAGACGTCAAAGAAGCCCTTACCGAAATCGGTATCGAGGGAATGACCGTGACGGAAGTGAAGGGCTTTGGCCGCCAGAAGGGGCACACGGAAATCTATCGCGGTAGCGAATACACGGTGGACTTCCTCCCCAAGATGAAGCTCGAAATCGTGGTGCCCGACGACCGCGCCGACCAGGCTGTGCAGACCATCGTGAAGGCTGCCAAGACGGGCAAAATCGGCGACGGCAAAATCTTCATCCTCCCGGTCGAGAGCGCCATCCGCATCCGCACTGAGGAAGTCGGCGAGCGCGCGGTTTAGTCTGGCCGGGCAGTGTGTGTGCGTCCGGGGTTGCCGGCGAGCATGTGAGCCCGCAATTACGCACCCATGTCCATCTGGCTGCTCGCGATCATTCTGGGTTTGGTGGAGGGCATCACGGAGTTCATCCCCGTGTCGTCCACCGGACATCTGCTCCTCACCGAACATTTCCTCGGCGCAAAGGAGCACGCGCCCTTTTTGACCACGGAGGTCTTCAACTCGGTCATCCAGTGCTTTGCCATGCTCGCGGCGCTGCCGCTCTTCAAGGAAAGGCTAGCCACGCTGAAGCAATGGCGTGAGCCGGTGCAGCGCTCCTACTTTCTAAAACTCGGCGTAGCCTTCATGGTCACTGTCGCGGGCGCTCTGGCGCTGAAGGCGATTGCCAAAAAGATGTCCGGCGGCGTGGATGAAAGCTTCCTGCCAAAGACCGTGATGCCCATCGCATGGGCGCTGCTCGTGGGCGGCGTGCTTTTTATAATCGTGGAGGGCTGGCTGCGCGGTCGCAAGCAGCGCGACGAGGTGACGTGGAGCGTCGCCGTTGCCATCGGCCTCGCACAAATCGTCGCCGTGGCATTTCCCGGTGCCTCCCGCAGTGGCTGCACCATTTTGCTCGCCCTCGCAATGGGGTTGGGGCGCGGACCTGCGACCGAATTTTCCTTCCTGCTCGGCGTGCCGACGCTCTTTGCCGCAGGGGCGAAGACGATGTGGGACGCACTGAAAACGAATGCACACATCGAGTGGGGGCCGCTGATTCTTGCGAGCGTGGTGGCCTCGATTGCCTCCTTCCTCGCCGTGCGCTGGATGCTCGGCTATGTGCGCAGCCACACCTTCGTGGGCTTTGGCTGGTACCGCGTCGGGGTGGGCGGC
>JAYUWZ010000418.1:0-3947 GCA_043753265.1 Verrucomicrobiaceae bacterium | reverse complement strand
GTTGCTTGCGATGGTGCTCTTGCCCTCGTTGGGAATTGCGCTCGTGATGATGAGCGTTTTCAACTCCGTCTGGTTCGGCATGAAAATGAGCGAGCTGCGCAGGCTGCGGAATGCCTCCGCATACATGTAGCGGTCGTCCTCGAGTTGCAGCAGCGGCAGGCCCTCGTGCGTGCGGCTGTCCTTCACATCGGGAATCTGGCCGAGGATGGGCTCGTTGAACTGCTCGATCATCTCCGAGGAGGAGGCGAGGCGATCATCGGCGCGATCGAGCAGGAAGAGAATGCCCATGCCCAGAAGCGCACCGCCAATGAGGCCGGTGAGCAGGCCCTTGATGACTCCGCGGCTTTCCTCCACTGGCGCGCTCGCGCGTTGCTGGATGCTCAGAATTTCCGAGGTGCTGGCGTCGATCTTCAATTTGTCCAGCACGTCGCGGGTCTGGTTGTAGTTCGTCTGCCAGCGGGTCACCTCGTCCTTCAGGTTTTTATAACGGGTGAGCACCTTGCTGAAATCGCGCGCCTTCTGCTCCGATTCCGCGATCGCCTTGTCCTTCGCCCCGACCTCGGATTTCAACCGCGCGATGGCTGCCGATCGGCCTTTGGTGGCCTGATCTTTCAGCACTTCAATCGCCACCTTCAGCTTGTCGATGTCCTCCACAAGGATGCGGTAACGGGGATGCGCCGGCTTCCAAATCTCCGCGCGCGTTTTCAATTCGCTCTCACGGATTGCGAGTTCCTGCTGTTTCTCGATCCATTGGTCCCCGCGTGCCTCGGGTTCGTTCTGGCGCTTGGGCTGGGTGCCCCCGCCGCCTTGGTTGAGCAGGCTGCCCTCGGCCATGTGCTCGAAGGAATTAATCTCCCCCAGGAAAGTCTCCCGCGCTTTACGGTGATCCGAGAGTTCATTCGCAAGGCGCTCTGCCTCCTGCTCGATAAAGGGCACGTTTTCCTTGTCGATGAAATCGTCCACCGCTTTCTGTGCGCTGGATACCTGCTCCTGCTCCTTCTCGCTTTGCTTGGTGAGCTCCTGGAGGCGGATTGCCGAGGCTGCGCGGCTTTCATCCCGGCGCATTTGCATAAAGCCCTCCATCACGCGGTCCACATAGTAGGCGGTAAAATTCGGCTCGGGTCCCACGCCATGGACTGCGAAAAAATACGTATTGGGTTCGTTCTCAGCGGAAACTTTTACGGCATCCGCCTCGTTTTCCTTGCCCGGTTTTTCCGTGGCCACGAGCTTCTTGGTGTGCTCGCGCACGGCGGGGCTCTCGATGGTTTTGATGATCGTGCCGTACCAGCTCGGGTCCACCTTCAGCTCCGCGCTGCGCTGGTCCGTGGTGGTCTCACGCACGCTCAGTTTGCCCGTGGAGACGTAGCGTGTGGGCTTGGTAAAAACCACCCAGGCCTCATAGGCCAGCCCGAGTGCGACGCACGAGGCGACGATCCACCAGTAACGTTTCAGGATTGCGCGGTAGCGGTAAAAGCGGACACCGATTCGGTTGCCGGTTTGACCGCCAGCGCCTGGGCTGGAGTCTTGTGCTTCCATCATTTTTGGGCTGCTGCGCGGTGATATAGCTTAGGGCGAGCCAACCGGCACCCAACTTCTCTCTCGCACAAAAATTTGGTCTCCGTTCGACAGCGGCATGTCCAGATCCGTGCGGCCATTTTTGATGATCGCATCCACGTCCACGATGATGTTCCTGCCGCCGCGGGTGAGCTGCACCTTGCGCAAATCCGAGAACGCCGTGGTGCCCGCCACAATGACTGCTTCGCTGACTTTCAGGGGCACATTCTTCTCATTGAAAAACTGCGGGCCGGCCCTCTGCACCTTGCCTGCCACATTCACCTTGGATGCCTGGATGGCGCCCCGCACCTTTTGGATGATCTTCACGCGCACGGTCGCGCGGTGATAGTACTTTTGCCGGAGATACGCCCCAATGACGGCCTCGGCATCCGACGCCGTACGGTCGAGCACGCGCACGCTGCCCAGGTTGCTAATCTCCACCTCGCCCGCATCGGTGACGACCGTCTTCCAGGGGTCTTCGCGATCCTCCTCGATCTGGATGGATACGAAATCGCCCGGAACGAGCTTGCTGTCCGCCGTGACAGCGACCCCTGCGGTCGCCGCTTCACTGGCTACCACTGCTGGCACTGGGGCCGGAGCGGGGCCTGTGCGGGTGTTTCCCGGTATGGTGTTTTGAGCGCTTGTGGCCGCTGTGAACAGGGCGCACATGGCGCCGAGAAAAAATAGGCGGCTACACATGGCTGATGACGCTAGAATTTATAGTAGATACTCAGCATCGCCAGATTTTGATAGTAGTCAGCATCCTCGATGTTTGAGTCCTTTCTGATATAGCGATAATCGAGCCCAAGCGTGAGATGTTCTGAAAGAATGTGATAAACCCCCAGCGCCGCACCCATGCGGGTCGCCTCTTCCGAGGATTCGCCCGAGGTTTCGTAGTACTCGTAAAAGAGACTGGGCCTGATGGATGTGAATTCCCCGACCTTCCAGTCGATGGTGTATTCAAAGTGGTAGAGGTCGTAGAAATTCGTGCCCAGGCCGAGCTCACTCGTACGGGAGGCGCTCAGCTTGTGCCGGAAGTTTTCCGTTGGGGTATGGACGATTTCCAGCTTGGCGTAGAGGTTGTTGGAGTCCTCCGTGTCGGTCACGAATGTCCCGGTGCCAAGTCCTGTGTTTGGATCGATCACCTCGATGCTGGAGCCACCATCGAAGTTCGACATCTGGTAGCCTGCCTCCACGTAAACGCTCAGCAGATCGTTCACACGCCATTGAATGTACGGGCCCACGAGTACCACAGTGCCATCCGGCTGAATATCCTTATCGTAATCGACCCAGCTCATGGAGGCGCTCAGACCCAAGGCCACGCTGTGGGTGATTTGATGGGAAGGCCGGAAGAAAACCGTGTTGATCGTGCGATCCTGCGACTCGTAGATCGGGTCATCCGCCCAGAGATCGTAGCGGTCGAAGCCCACTGCGAACCGGGTGTATTCACTGGCTTCCCAGTCAATTTCAAAGCCAGCCTGGTTTTCCCAGCGCCGGTAGGAAGCGACGTTCAACTGCGGCTGATCGAAAGGATCCTCCAGGTAAGACAGCCGCTCGCGCAGGGTGAAGGTGAACTGCCCTGAGCGAACCGACCAGGTGATGGCGGAATTCGGCGAGATGAGGATGCTGTCGCTATCGTACTCGCTGTGGTCGAGATACTTCGCGTAGCTGATTCCGAGGCCGAATTTGATTTTGTTGTTGTCGGAAATCCGCCACATGCCCTCGATATCCAGCTCCGGACGGAAGATGATGTCCGAGATGCGGTTGTTATTCGAGAGGTTGATGTTGTCGTTGAACTCCACCCCCAGGCCGAGGGCAAAAATGAGGTCCAGGTTTCCGATTCGGATGTTATAGTTATCCTCCTCCGAGAGTGCATCCACCGGCTGAATGCCAGGGAGCCCGGCAGGGTCATTCCCGGAGAAAAAGTCGGTGGCAGGCGAGAGCATTCCGATTCCGCTATTCGTGCGGCCCATGCCGCTGGAAGCGCGGGAATTTCCAAACTCCCTGAAAAATTCCTGCGCCCCAGCGGTAGCCGTGAGCGTAGTAATTGTGAGCAGAGGAATGATGCTGTCTTTAAGAATCTTCATGGGCTGGGCTGAGTCGAGAAAACGAACGGTTTTGCCAGAATCGCATTCCGGTCTACCGTCCAGATGACGATATGGCAACACTAAAGCCGGATTACGGGACTGGGGGCGGTGATGGTCGTAACTAAATCGTTATTTCCGCTCCGCGATAGGGACGACTTTTTTGCCCACGGCGGGGCCAACATACTCACTCAGGGGGCGATAGAGGCGGTTGTCCGCGAGCTGTTCCAGCACGTGGCCCGTCCAGCCAGCGGTGCGGGCGATGGCAAAAATCGGGGTGAACATGTCGGTCGGAATGCCCAGGCTGTA
>JAYUWZ010000417.1:0-1712 GCA_043753265.1 Verrucomicrobiaceae bacterium | reverse complement strand
ATGGTGGCAAGCGCGTCGCGCCGGGCGTTGGCAAAAATGCTCATAAATTTAAGCCGCAAACGCTAGCGCCCCACCCCGCTGTGCCAACGCCAAAAGTCCAGCGGCGAAATGTATACTGAAATCTATGTTGGCCCACCCACGCCGTCGGCAATAATTTCGTAGCCAAGTTCGCGGGCACGCATCACAAAATTTGGTAAATTGCGCGAGCCCCACATGGAAGAAACAGCGATCTTCTTTCCATCAGCGAGTTGCACAATTTCATCCTCCTCAATGAAATGGCGTTTGTGGCCTGTCCGATCGGAAACACCCTGCGCCAGCTCGCTGGTCGTGAAGACACCACTCCCTTGCAGCTTGCGCGGAAAGACGGTCTCCAACTGCGCAGCGTTTGTTTGCGGATGGTCGCGTACGTAGGCTCTTACAATTGCCAGCACCAGTCGCCTCTTGTGCAGACGAAGTCCTTCGAAGAGATACTTCGTCAGATCACGAGTATCGCTCCGGGCAATGCGGCGCTCCGTGGATTGTTCGCGAACCCGGACTTGGTATTCTTCTGCTTCGGGCAATGGAATCACTTGCTGGACATCAAGAAACAGGACTCCGTCGCTCTTGCAGGGACGCATGCGGACGCAGCGAATATCGAGGCTTCTTTCGTTAAGCCAGAGGACTGCGGTCGTCAGTTCTTTGGAGAACTCAGCAGAGACGAGAACGATTCGAATATCGCAGGCAAACTCGTCCTCGCGCGGCTCATCCCACTCCAGGAATTCCAAGATGCTGCTGGCGGCATCGCTCGGGTCGCCAATTCCACGCAGATAGCTGGCATGCGCGGCGACCGCGCGCTCAAAAGTCATTGTCGAAACCATCGCGGCATAACGAATCGCCTGTAGCTCCATATGTGCGCCGGTCTCGTGACGCTTCAGCTCGATGACCACCAGATTTGCCTGTTTATCGAGCGCGAGCAGGTCGATGCGCCGTCTTCCTTCATCCCAATCGCCAAACTCCTCCGCAATCAACAAAGTGTCGGGAGCGAGAAACCCGATTTTGGAGCGTAGCAGGCGTTGCAGGTCGTTGCGCTCTCGAAGTCCTTCCCGTTCAAAAGAGGTTGTTTCAAGGGGAATCAGCTCATCGCCGCTGAGTTTGTAAACTGCCATAGCGGCGGAATGTAGCGACCACCATCCGAGCCGAAATACAAATTTCAGTCTCAAACCCAAGCCGCACACCAAGTTCAGGGTCGGCCTTCCTCCTGCGCGGTTTTGTGGTGGAGGAAGATGCGATCTTCCTCGTTCTTGGCGCGATGGGTCTGCTTCATCCGCAGCAGCAGCAGCAGCTTTGGCGAGGCGAAGGGGATGGGCACGCCATCGAGGGTGAACACCCGGTGATCCTGCAGCGTTTCCTCATAGGGGATGCCGCAGGCCGAGAGCATTATATCCACGACGATTTCACCGGCTACGCGCAAGACCACCCAATCGCGCAAGTCTTCGTCCGGGCCGAGTTCAAGGATGGCTTTTTCCGGAATCTCCAAGCCGGTGCGCACGAGGGCTTGGTTTTCCAGCGACGAGGCCACGAGCAAATCAATGTCCATGGTAGCGCGGGGAAAACCCGCCTGAATGATCTTCTACTTCCGGGGCGCGCCCTTCGGCCGCGTTAGCATTTTCATCGTCCATGCATCGACCTCCTCGTGCGTCTTAAACCGATAAACTCCGCAGGGAATGAACGGC
>JAYUWZ010000416.1:0-3948 GCA_043753265.1 Verrucomicrobiaceae bacterium | reverse complement strand
GCTGGGTGGTTTCGCCGCGCCAGCCTTCACTCGGGATGGGATGGAAGGCGAGGGCGGTGTTGGCCTTTTTGAGAAGATCGCGGGAGGTGGCTTCGTCGGCGCTGGCGGGGCGGGCGGCGAATGCGGGGCGCGGGGTGCGTTGCTCGACGGTGAGCCTGGTTGCGCCGGGCGGCGGGGTGACTTCCCATGCCCAGCCCCTGGCGGTTTTCTCCACGCGGACTGCGAGTTTGCGCGGGGTGTGGAGGCGGGTGGCGGGGTCGCCAAAGATGGCGTAGAGCGTGGCCTGATCGCGCTTGAGGTCCTGCGCGTCGGTGGGTTTGCTGTAGCTGCCCTCGACGTTTTTCAGCGCGAGCTCGAGGAAGAAATCGGTGCGGCGGCGCATGTCGCGCTGGGTGCGGAGCCAGAGCGTGCCGAAGCGCACGGGGCCATCGGTGTCGCCGATGAGGCGCAGGAGATTGGTGGCGGTGTAGAAATTGGTGAGCGGGTGGGAATCGTTCGTCGCAGCGACGGTGAGCACGGGACCGGTGGGTGCCATGACGAGTTCCTCGGCGAGGCAGCGGGCGTCGCCGCGCTGGTCGAAGGCACCGCTCTCGCACGCGAAGATGACCTGTGGTGGACGGACTGCGGTGCCGCCCATGGTGCGAACATCGGCATTGCGAAAGCCGCTCCAGCGGTTGTTCACGCGCACGCTGCAGAAGAGCTGGTGGTTGCCATGGCCCATCATGCCGAGGAAGAGCCCGCCTTGTGCGGTGCGCTCGTTGAAGAGTTGAGGCTGGGCGGCGGGCCATCCACAGAGGGGGTGATTGGGGTCGCCGCTCACAATCCACGGTTCCAGCCATGCGGGAGAGTGCTTCTCGATTTGGCCGAAAAGGAAATCCATGAAAATGGCGGTATACGCCGGGCTGTACGCGGGATCGCCCGCCCACATGGGCAGCGAGAGCATTTCGCGGGAGGGTTTCCTTTTCTCCCACTCGAGTATCTTGTCCACCAGCAGGGCAGCCTCCCCGGCGTTGCGCGCCGGGAGACGGCCTGTGGGGATGAGCGGGACGCCGTCGCGATCGAGCCCGCCCCATGCGAGATCGGAGGCGAAGTCGGTGCGCTGTTTGTCGTTCCAGCGCGTAAACGAAACGCGCGCGGCGGGGACATGCCAGGGGGCACCGGGTTTGTCGTCGCCGACCACGACGAGGAAGTCCGGGCGGCGCGGGGCCTTGGCGAGCGCGGCCTCGGGCATGAGCGGGAGGATGAGGGCCTCCATGCCTTGCTGGCGTCGGAGTTCCGCGAGGGGCTCCAGGGATTTCACCAAATCGGCGGCACCGCAGGC
Organism: Verrucomicrobiaceae bacterium; assembly: GCA_043753265.1. Classification (GTDB taxonomy): domain Bacteria; phylum Verrucomicrobiota; class Verrucomicrobiia; order Chthoniobacterales; family Chthoniobacteraceae; genus SXWH01. Next base: position 2,627 of record JAYUWZ010000416.1, on the reverse strand, counting down.
GAGCCACAGGGGGCGCTCGGCGGCGCATGCGAGGATTGGCGCGAGGAGCAGGAGGAGGAACTGGAGGAGGCGGGTCATTGGACGTTTGATTAAGAGCGTAGGCGAGCGGCGGTTTTGTTTCACTTCCTAGCAGCGGGCACTGAACGGGAATGTGGGTGAAAATCGAGCGGTTATATGTGGTTTTCGTGAGGAGTTGTCTGGCGGGCGTTGCTGCGGCTGGTGCTGCCCACACAGCCCGGTCCCATTGCCGGGCTCAGTGCTCATTTTCAAAACTCGCGGAGGAAAAACCCGCCCACGGCGGGCGGCATGGGCGAAGGAATCGCGAACACATACACTATATGTTTTTTCACACTCAAAATCTTATCAATCCCATTGCCACCGACGAGCCCGATCCCGCGGCGGCCAACATTCTGCAAGAGGGGTTGGGCGGGCAGTTCGGGGAGATGCGCACCATGATGCAGTATCTATTCCAGAGCTTCAACGCTCGTGGCGACGCAAAGCCTTTCAAGGATCTGATTCAGGGCGTGGGCATCGAGGAAATCAGCCATGTGGAGCTGATTACCACCACCATCAATCTGCTGCTCGACGGCTCGCCGCGATACAATGGCGAAGCGCCCAAGGCCAAAGGCAAAGGGGGCAAGGCGGCGAAGTCGCCGAAGGTTCCCGGCGAGGGTGGAACTTCACCGCTGAACATTGCTCCCAAGGCACCGAACCCTCATCATTTCATCGTGGCTCCGCAATGCGCGCTCCCCGTGGACGCGACAGGAAATCCATGGAGCGGCTCCTATGTGTATGCGAGTGGCAATCTGGTGCTGGATCTGATGTATAACCTGATGCTGGAATCCACGGGCCGGCTCCAAAAATGCCGCATCTACGAGATGTCGGAAAACAAAGCTCTGCGCAGCACGGTCGCCTTCCTCATCGCACGCGACCACGCGCACGAACTGGCCTTTGCGAAAGCGCTGGAAACGCTCGGCGTGAATTGGGGCAAAGTTCTTCCGATCCCTAACTTTGACGCCAGAAAATATCCCGAAGTGAAGAAACTCATGGATGCGGGGGTTCATCTCAACCAGCATCATTTCCGTCTGGACGGCTCGGAGATGGGCAAGATTTTCAATGGGACGTCGCCTGCCAACAACGGGGAGGAAATATGGACACCGGATGAGCCGCCGAAGGGAGCGCCCATCCAGGATCTGCCGGAGCGTCCGGAGGAGTTTGCACCGGGTCTCACGCCGGAGCTGCTCGATATGGTCGAGGCTGTGAAGCGGTTCAAGTAAGGGACGCTTACGCGTTGGCGTGCGGGGTGTTTCAGCCTATCCTCCTCACCAGGATCCAATGGCGGAAACATCCTGCCCCGGCTCAAGCGGCTTGGAGATTGGTGTGAAGTTGTAACTGGTGCCCAGCCGTTTAAGGTTGCGAATTCGAACGCTCATCCCACCCGCGCACACACCGCGACGAAGTGAGGTCCCTCGACTCGTTCCTCGCTCGGGATGACTGTCTTTAGAATGGCGCTTCGCGCAATGATGCGGACCGAAGCTCGCGCTACTCTACGAATTCCAGCTCCACGGGGGCAGGGAGGAAGCCGAGGGCGTGGCCGCGGCCCAGGAATTCGCGGATCGCCATGCGGCCGGAGTCGCCGTAGTCGAGGGTGCGCTCGTTGACATACATGCCGATGAATTGGTCGGCGAGACTGGCATCGAGGCCGCGGCCCAGCGGGAGAGCGTGAGCGACTCCGGCGGCGCGGTGTTCCAGCCCGTAGGCGATGCTTTCGCGCAGGATTTTATTGATCGCTGAACGCTCGGCGGGCGGGATGTCCTTGCGGATGACGTTGCCACCGAGCGGGAGGGGCAGGCCGGTCTCGGCATTCCACCACACGCCCAAATCGAGCACGAGGTCGAAGCCGTCGCGTGCGTAGGTGAGCTGGCCCTCGTGGATGATGAGGCCGACGTCGGCATTGCCATCCTCGAGGAACTGAAAGATTTCGTCGAACGGCACGACGGTGTGGATGGGCTCGCCGAGAAAGAAGAGCTTGAGCGCGAGAAAGGCGCTGGTGAGGCGGCCGGGAATGGCGATGCGCTGGTGCTGGAGCCAGTCGCGGATGGCTCCGAAGTCGGACAAATCGGGCAGGGCCTTCCCGCGCTTTACAATGAGCATGGGGCCGTAGCCTTCGCCCATGCTGGCTCCGCAGGGGAGCAGGGCGTATTTATCAAGCACGCTGGCGTAGGCGTGGATGCTGATGGCGGAGATGTGGAGTTCGCCGCGGGTGGCCCGCTCGTTCAGGGTCTGGATATCCTGGAGAATGTGCTGAAAGCTCCACTGGCCTGTGGGGATTTTATTCTCCGCGAGGGCGTAAAACATGAAAGCGTCGTCCGGGTCGGGCGAGTGGCCGAGTGTGAGCGTGGTGGACATAGTTGGGGGATGATGAAAGGGAGTTCCTCGCGGGAGGCAATGGATTTACGATTTACGGTTTACGATTTATGATTTGGCACGAGGTCGGCGCACTCGTTTTGAGGGTCGAAATTGGCGATGGCAAACGACGGGGCGGGATGGTAATTTTCTCCGACGGCAAAGACATAGACGTACGGCGCGACATCATCGCACCGGGGATTGAGTGGCGGCGCAAGGGG
>JAYUWZ010000415.1:0-1713 GCA_043753265.1 Verrucomicrobiaceae bacterium | reverse complement strand
CCGCTCGGAGAGCGCCATCCACCCAAGCCGCGCATTTGCTTTCACGGGAAGTATACAGCACGCATCACAGCGTGCGCCACATGCGGAAGTGGGGGCCTACCGTGGGGATCTCGAATTCGGGGCCGAGGATCTGCCAGCCGTGCTTTCCGTAAAAAGGGGCCGCGCTGATGCGGGCATTGCACCAGATTACGGTGCCACCCGCCGCGCGCGCGGCATCCACACAGGCGGCGACGAGTGCGCGGCCCTGGCCGGAGCCACGGGCCTCGGGCAGGGTGGCCATGCCGCGCAGTTGCCAGGCATTCGCCGCGTCGGGCTTCCCGGGCATCGGCACGAGATAAATCGACGCCACGCCCACGAGCTTTCCGCTCCCATCAAACGCACCCAGATGGTGGGTGGTTTCCAAATCATCGCCAGCAAACACAGCGCTCTCGCGCGGGTAGCCTGGACGCAGCACGGGCCAGCGGACTTCGATGGTTTCGGCGGCGGAGATGGGACGAATCACCCGGCAAACATCCAACGTCCAACGCTCAACATTCAACGCCCAATGTGCAGTCTTTCGCAGACGCCCCGACCAACGCTTGCGCCATTGGGCGTTGAGCGTTGAGCGTTGGATGTTGGGCGTCCAGCGGCTCTGCCGCCTTTGCCATAAGTTACCATTGGGGCGTTTACTCCCCGCGTCTCAGCAACACAATCCGCTCCACGTACTTTGCAAGCATGTCGAACTCGAGGTTCACGCGCTCGCCTGCGCGGCGGTTCGTGAGATTGGTCACTTCGTGCGTCGTGGGGATAATCCAGCAGACAAAGCTGGCGTCTCGCAGTTCAGCGACGGTGAGGCTGATGCCATCCACGCAGATGCTGCCTTTCGACACAACGTATTGGGCAAAGCTGGAGGAGAGGGCGATCTCCAGGCGGTGGTCGGCGCCATGCACGGAGTAGTCGAGCACCTCGGCGGTGGTGTCGATGTGGCCCTGCACGAAGTGGCCGCCCATCTTTGCGCCAGCGCCGAGGGCCGGCTCGATGTTCACCCGGGCACCGGGGGCGAGATCACCGAGATTGGTGAGGCGCAGGGTCTCCGCGAGCAGGTCGAAGGACACGCAATCTCCTTCGCGCTCGGTGACCGTGAGGCAGCAGCCATTCACGGCGATGCTGTCGCCCAGCGCGGCGGACGGGCCCACGAGCGGGGCGCGCACGGTGAGCCGCGCACTGCCACCCTTGGGCTCGAACGCGAGCAATTCACCAGTCTCCACAACAAGTCCCGTAAACATGCCCCCCACGCTACAGTATGCCGCGCCGACTGTGGCGAGTGGAAAAGTGATGCGACACCTATTGCTTTACCGGTTCAAAAAGATCGTATTTTCCATAACGCCCTGTCATTAGAGCGCTTCCTTATGGCAAAACGTCCCGCATCCCTATTGAACTCCATCGAACCCCTCGAAGCGCGCGTGGCTCCGGCCACCCTTACCGCAAGCGTTGTGGGCGGTGTGTTGAAACTCGGCTCCATAGACGCCACCACTCCGGTGAATGCGACAGCATTGATTGTCGATTTTGATACGGTCACCATTTACGAAAACGGCCTGCCGATCGAGACGCTCGATGGGGTACGCAGCATCAAGGCACTCTTCAGCGACCAGGCGGATGTCTTTGATATTTTCGTGGGGGGCAACGGATTTCGGGGGCCCATCAATATCGCATCGGGCGACGGTTTAGATACCA
>JAYUWZ010000414.1:0-1714 GCA_043753265.1 Verrucomicrobiaceae bacterium | reverse complement strand
AATCCGCAAAACAAATCCAGTGGCAGTTCACTACCTCAGATGCCCGCACAAAACTCGCGAAATTCTACCCATCATTTCACGCATGACGATGCACTAGGTTCGGACACAAAAGCGAAGCTCCAACGGGGCGGGATCGACCCGGCAGGCTAGCATACCCCAATCTTCGGCTCACCCATCCTTTCCCAAGTCCCCCATTTTTCGCGTGAAAATCCCCGGTCACCATGCGATACTTCCACTATGGAACGGAGGAAGGGCAAGGAGGCTGGAATGACATGGCGCAATGGGAAACCAAACCCCTCACACCTCCTCCGTGTGGAACACGTGGAACACTCCCAAAACACTCCAGTCCAATCCCCCTCCACGCTCATCGCATTTATTGCACATAATCCGAATCAATCCCACAAAACCCACCATTCCAGCTATTTACACACCAGTATTATCGGCGAGGCTCCATCGCCGATAATCCCAACCACTCCACATTCGTCATCATTCCGTCATTCCCCAGCCTCCGCATTTACGATCCCGTCTCTCAAGAGTGTAGCCATTCCGATACAGTTTTGCTAAACCCCACCGTATGAAATCCGTACACGCGCTCCATTCGGCATCACCCTCAGCAAAAAGCCGGCTTTCACTCCCACCCCGCAAGGCAGCCCGTCAAAACCGGGGCGGCATTGAGCCACTCGAGGCACGCATCGCTCCCGCAGTCGCCTTCGGTCTGAATGCCAACAACGAGCTCATCCGCTTCGACACCGCGACTCCAGGAACCATCGTCACCATCGGTGCCATCACTGGATTGCTAGGTACGGATACCGTGATCGGCATGGATTTCCGCCCGGCCGACGGCCTGCTCTACGCCATCGCCAAGGACGGTGCAAACGCCGGACACATTTACAGCATCAACGGCAACACCGGCGCTGCCACGCTCGTCTCCACACTGGCCGCCGACCCCGCGGATCTCACCGCCCCCTTCACGACCGTCAATGGTGCGGACTTCGGCGTGGACTTCAATCCTGTCCCCGACCGCCTCCGCGTGGTGAGCGACACGGGCCAAAACCTGCGCATCAACGTGCAGACCGGCCTGGTGACCACCGATGGCGACCTGAACCCAGGCAACCCGGACATCGTCGGCGCGGCCTATATCAACAGCTTTGCAGGAGCGACGACGACCACCCTCTATACGATCGATTCCTCCACCGATCAACTTTTCATCCAAAACCCGCCAAACAACGGCACCCAGACAATCGTGGGCGCGCTCGGCGTAAACATCGGCACGGTGCTCGGCTTCGACATCTTCGGCACCACCAATACCGGCTATCTTACCGCCACCGCGGGGGGCGTCACAAATCTCTACACGGTAAACCTCGTCACGGGCGCGGCCACACTCGTCGGCGCGGTGGGTGCCGGCACGCTCTCCCTCAAAGGGCTCTCGGTAAAGGGCGGCTTCACGGCCGTTCCCGGTTCCGATGGCAACGGGCCGTTTTCCACTTTCACCGGCACTGCCGACGCGGAGACGCTCATTATCACGGAGTCTGGCGGACTGCTGCGCCACAATCGCTACGACGCGGGCGACGCCGGCTTCAGCAGCCCATTCGACATGGATACCACCGTGGCGGGCGATCAGCCCCTGGCCTCCACGACTGGGCGTATCAACGTCACCGGCAACGGCGGCGCGGATTTCTACTCCATCACGCGGAATGACGTATTTGCTACTGGT
>JAYUWZ010000413.1:0-1717 GCA_043753265.1 Verrucomicrobiaceae bacterium | reverse complement strand
GTTCTGCCACCTTCTGCGCATCTTCCTTCTGTTTGCGTTGCTTGAGGAGTTCATCCGCAGCCTTCTTTAGCGGGCTAAGTTCCTTGCTCTTTTGCTCAATGGCCTTTTGTGTCTCCGCGACCGCAGCTTCCGCAGCCTGCTGCTGCTTAAGCATATCTTGATGCGCCTTCTCCGCCACCTCTGCTGCACGCGTCATCTTCTCGAACACGGCGGCTTTGTCGGTCGCGGCACGGTTTGCTGCGGTTGGCTCCGGAGCGGCCGGAGAGGTGACTACAGGAGCAGTCGGCGTCACCGGAGGCTTATCCACAATCGGATTAGGCGCGGCAGCAAACAATTCCTGTTCGGAACCTGCTGGCTTCGAATCCTGCGCCTGAACAGTGGGAAGTATCGCCACATCCACATTGGGCACCTGCGGTGCCTCGATACGATTGTTTACAGAAGTAATCTCCGAACCGTCTGTCCGCTCCGTGCTGATGTCGGACGTCGCGTGAGTCTCAACCCTAGGATCTGTGCCGCTGAAATAATAGCCGGCAAGCCCGACAACGATGAGCGCGACGGCCGAGGCGAGCCCCGCAATGGGAATGCCAGCGCGCCGCGGATAAAGGCTGGGATAAACATCGGGTTCGGCATCGCGGCCCTCATCCCGCTTTGGAATGCCTTCCTTTTTCGGCGGTTGCATCAATGCGGCAGGTGGAATTGCATGGCTGGCAGTCTGGTTCCGTGCAGCCTCTGCGGCCTTTTCCAATAAGATGTCGATGGGCTTTCTTGCAAGGGGCTCCACAGCTCTTGGGTCGGAGACAGCGGTCGATCCCGTTGTCTTCGCGCTCGTCTCATTTTTACCAGACGCTTTCTGTTGATCCACCGGCGTTATAGCAGCAGGCAAAACTACACTCGCCGTTCCCTTTGCGAGACGCGCAGAGATTTCCACTGCGCTTGCTGGCCGTTGCACTGGATTCTTTTCCAGGCATGACGCAACCATTTCGTCCCATCCGGCCGGAATAGTAGCGGAGCCGGCAGGAGGGGCGATTCGCGCGGGAACCTGTGTTCGGATTTTCCCGACAAGGCCATCCCCCACGAGAGGCAGACTACCGGTAAGAACCTCACATAACAAAGCACCCAATCCATAAATATCGTCCGCCCCGGTGGGAGTCTGACCGTCAGTCAGCTGAGGGCTCAGAGAACCCATCCGCGAGTTGATTGGACCAGACACGCGAGCGCACGCGTCCTGCATGCAGCGACTAATGCCGAAATTTGCCAGCAACACTTTGCCAGATTTTTCGATGAAAATATTCGACGGCGACAAATCACCATGCACGAGGTGAATTTTGTGTGCGTCGTCCAGCGTCTGGCACAAAGGGACGAACCAAGGAAGAATTTCGCCAGCGTTCAACAGGCCACCGCTCTTTTCGCTCAAGCGGGCGGCGAGCGAGTCGCCTTCAAACCAATCCATCGTTACTGCGGCCCAGGCCGACTCCTCGAGCAAATCATAAACGCGCAAGATATTGGGATGGATGAGCTGGCGGTTGCGCTTTACCTCGTGGCGCAGGTCACTCATTGCGCGGGGGTCTGCGCGCACCGTTGGTGGCACGAAGTGTAATGATACGTCCTTGCCCAGCACTTCATCATGCGCGAGCCAAACTGGCACCCCAGCCTCTCCCCCCACCTTGCTCCGGAGCACATAACAACCAGCGAGCTTTTGCCCCTCCGCAAAAGGTGG
>JAYUWZ010000412.1:0-1719 GCA_043753265.1 Verrucomicrobiaceae bacterium | reverse complement strand
TGCAGCGCACGATGTGGCGCAGGAAGTCGTGGCCGAGGCCCACGTTTTCATGCGCGCCCTCGATGAGGCCGGGGATGTCGGCGACCGTCACGCGAGCGTAGCGCTCGGGCAACTCCAGCACGCCGATGTGCGGCGTGAGCGTGGTAAAAGGATAGGGTGCGACCTTGGGGTGCGCATTGCTGATACTCGAAAGGAGCGTGCTCTTTCCGGCATTCGGGTAGCCCACGAGGCCCGCGTCCGCGATTTTGCGCAGCTCGAGATAGTATTCCCCCTCGTCGCCGTCCTTGCCATCGGTGAACTGAATCGGCACGCGGTTGCGGCTGCTCTTGAAGTGCACGTTGCCGCGCCCGCCCTCGCCGCCCTTGCATAGGATGAACTCCTGGAACGGCTCCGTGAGGTCGGCGACGACTTCCAGTTCCGCGAGGTTCACAGGAGCGTTGCGCGGCTTTTTCCCGTCCAGCATCTGGGCCTCTTCATCGCTCAGCGTTGCAAGATCGAGATAGGCATTCTCATCGCGCGGTGCGGGCATGGACTCGGAAATCTCATAGGGCATCCGGTAGATGATGGTGCCAATCGGCACTTTGTACACGTGGTCCTCCGCGGCGCGGCCGTAACAGCTTTTGCCCTGTCCGGGCTCGCCGTTTTTGGCGCGCATGTTGGGCTGGTAGTAGTAGTCCACGAGATTGTCCACGTTGGGGTCGGCGCGCACGATTATGCTTCCACCGCGGCCACCGTCGCCGCCGCTTGGGCCGCCCCGTGGAATAAATTTCTCCCGGCGAAATGCTACGCAGCCCCGGCCGCCCTTCCCCGCTTTCGCATGGACTTTGATGTGATCGACAAACATGGAGTAGTGTTGCCGGGGAAAACCAGATTGCGGAAGATTTAAGATTTGGGATTTAGGATTTAAGATTTTCACTCCACCGAACTCCCAAAACTGCGTCCTGTCGCTATTCTCCCTACACCACCTCCTATGTTTCGCCTCCTCTGTATTCTCCTCGTTTTGGGTTTGCCTGCCCGTGCTGAACTTGCGGGCAAGCGTCCCAACATCATCTTCATCCTGACGGACGATCAGGGATATGGGGACATTTCGGCGCACGGAAACCCCATCCTGAAGACTCCGAACCTCGACCGCTTGCATGCGGAAGGGGTGCGTTTTACTGATTTCCACGTCTCGCCGACCTGTGCACCCACGCGTGCGGCGCTGCTGACAGGACGCCACGAATTTCGCAATGGGGTGACGCACACCATTCTGGAAAGGGAGCGTCTGGCGCCGGGGGCCATTACCCTCCCCCAGGTGCTGAAAGGCACGGGCTATACCACGGGGATTTTTGGAAAATGGCACCTCGGGGATGAACCCGCCTACTGGCCGAGCGCGCGCGGGTTCGATGAAATGTTCATCCATGGCGCAGGCGGCATTGGGCAGACGTACGCCGGGTCCTGCGGCGATGCGCCGGGGAATACGTATTTCAGCCCCGCCATCCTGCACAATGGGCGCTTTGTGAAGACCGAGGGGTATTGCACCGATGTGTTTTTCAACCAGGCGGCGAAGTGGATTGAGTCCGTGAAGGGGGGCAAACCCTTCTACTGCCACATCTCGCCGAATACCCCGCACACGCCTCTGCAAGTGCGCCCCGAGGACGAGGCGCGCTACACCGGCAAGGTGCCGCCGGACACGGCGAAGTATTTCGGCATGGTTGCCAATATCGACGACAACGTGGG
>JAYUWZ010000411.1:0-8340 GCA_043753265.1 Verrucomicrobiaceae bacterium | reverse complement strand
GCCGCCAGCAAAACTCAAGTCCAGCCCCGTCATCTTTTGCCCGGCATAGGTGCCATCGGTGAAGGCCAGGCCGCCAGGACTTTTGGGATCCTTGATTTTGCTGCCGCGAGAGACCATCGCCTCCTCAGCTTCTTTGGGAGTGACGCCAAACCTCAGGCCGAAAAACTCATCTATCCTTTCCGCGGCGGAAGCGCTGAGGAGGGAAAGGAGCACCAAAAGTAGCGCAATGGGAATGGGCGAGTGCATGGAGACAGGGCGTGACATTTGACTATGAATTAGCCCGAGCGCCGGAATATGACGCGGAATGCGCAAATAACGCGTCATGTGTCCTCCTCATCCGCTAAATCTTCGGTGTGAACCCAAGCGAACTTGAGTCCAGCGCCCAGTTTGTGCAGCTCCTCACCGGCTTCCAAAGCCGGCTCTACGCGTACCTGCGGACGTTGCTCGTCCGCGCGGAAGACGCCCGCGAAGTGCTGCAAGAGACGAACCTGGTTCTGTGGAAGAAATGCGCCGACTACGACGTTTCACGCCCCTTTGGGGCGTGGGCTTTGCGTTTTGCCTACTGGCAGGCGCTCGCCTGGCGCAAACGACAAAGCCGGGACCGGCTCGTCTTCGACGAAGCCCTTGTCAGCGTGCTCGCAGAAGAATTTAGCGGCCCCACGAGTGCGGAGGGAGAACTGCGAGCCCTGGAGGACTGCCTGGCTAAACTTCCAGCGAAACAACGCGAGTTGGTCGAGCAGCGTTACGCCGGGGAAAAATCTGTTCAGGATATTGCGGAGGCCGAAGGCAAAGCGCCTAACGCAATCGCTGCGCTGCTGTATCGAGCGCGGAAATTTCTGGCCGATTGTATTTCCGCAACGCCAGCCAGCCGGGAGGAACTGGCATGAACGATTTGGAACTGCTGATAGACGGAGTGATTTCGGGGAATGCCACGCAAGAACAGCAGGCGGAGTTAGCCGAGAGACTCACGCGGGACCCTGAATTGCGCCGTGTGTATGCCGAGCAAATCCGTTTGCATGCGCTCCTTGAGTGGCGGAGTGGCCGAATTCAGGATACGCCTCAAATCTCCTCCCTGGCGAAAACGCTGGAACTTCCCCGGGCTCGCCCCTTCCTCTTCGTGCGCCGGACGCTCGCCCTCGCAGCTGGGCTCGTGGCGATGGCATTGCTCGGCTGGCTGCTTTGGCCCCGGCCGCCCGTCGCTCGTTCGGGTGAGATAGCCGAGATTTTATACTCAAATGGCGCCATATTGGAGGGGAATCATTCGCCGCTGGTGATTGGGGAGCATCGCGAATTTAGAAAGCTTTCGTTACGAGCAGGGGTATTGAGGATGCGCCTGGCCTCCGGTGCCATTATTGGCGTCCATGGTCCCGCTCAGTTGGAGTTCGTGGACTCGATGCACGTGCGGGTGCTCGCGGGCCGGATTACCGCGGACGCGGATGCGGCGCACGGGTTCACCATTCTGACAGCGACCACCTCGGTGGTGGATCTCGGGACTCGCTTTGGCGTCAACGCCACTGATCAAGGCACTGACGTGGTCGTCTTCGACGGTGCGGTGGAACTCCAGGAAAGCAAACAGCGCGCCGGCGGGAACCAGCGCATGGAGAGAGGCGAGGCTCTTCGACTCTCGTCTGGAGGCACGCAAGAACCCATCTTCAATATCACCGATGGAGGCCAACCCGAAGAGTGGACCGATGGGGCGGTGGGTATCTTTCGCTCGGTGCGGGACAACCGTCGTCCAGACAGCGGGCGAAAATTTTACCAAGTCGTGCCGCAAGGAATGCGCGAGGACACCCGTGCATATGTCGATCGCGATCACGAGTGGAACGGCCTGAACGGCTCGGGGTTACCCGAGTTTTTGCGCGGCGCGGATCTCATTCGCCCCTTTAACGACGACAAGCGCGAGACGGACTTGGCGATAACCGTCGACCTGACCCAGCCCGCGACCCTGTATCTTTTCCTTGAGCGCAAGCCACCACCGGCGGGGGTGGAGCGTGCTGGATTTACTGACACCGGTTCGAAAATCGGGCTCGACGAGGGATCTTCACCAAATCGAGTTGCGGTTACAGCAAAGGGAGCGGGCAACAGCGTGGAACGGGTGTTTTCCGTTTGGAAACTGGAAGTCCGTGAGCTTCGGAGCATTCAGTTGGGCTCTCCACGTGAAGGCGACACCGGGGCGAAGGCGATGTATGGTGTCGCTGCGCAACCGCTCAAAGGTTCTCCTGCCCGCTGAGTCCCTCGATTGCTCCGATCTTCCCGGACATCCCGACTGGACTAGAAGTCAGCGCCACATTCTTTTCCGGGCAGCTGCCCGCCCGGTAGTAATTGGGCGACGAGGTCTGCAAAGAACTCCGAGAAATCGGCGCCAAACGCGTCGTGGTCTCGCTTTAGGATTGAAATGGAAGCCGCGAGATCGAAGTGCCGCTTGAGCCGAAAGCTGAGCCGCCTCAGCGCTTCCTCAATGCCGACGAATTCGCCATACGAGTCCAGCCAGCCGCCTGCCTTGATTTGCAGCAATCGCTCGTACGCGAGCGGCGGGAGTGACGGGCGGTGCGCTTCGAAGGATGTATAAAACTCCGCCGTAAATGCGCGCAGTGGAATGTCTGAATAGAGATGCCAGTCGCGTGCGATGAAGTGGTCGTAGAAGACATCCACGATGACCCCGCCAAATCTCCTGAACGGAGGTTCAAACCGTGCAACACTCCTCCGAAAAACCGGGTGCGAATCGGTGAACGCATCAATCTGCCGATGCCGCTGAATCCCGGCGTTGAAGATCGGAGAAATGCCATCGAGTTCGGCGGCGGAAACCAAATCCGGGAGCAGTCCGCCAATTCGAGATGCGGGTGTGGGATCCGAAAGAATGAGGTGCGCGAGCCAGTTCATCGCAGGACGGCGCTCACACCGTTTCCGCAAGGCCGACCCATGCATTCGCCCCGTACTCCCCGATGAAACGTTCTGCGAGCGAAGGGCCGGATTGCTTCTCGCGAAGCACGGCAAACACGGTGCTTCCGCTGCCGGACATCAAGGCTCCCGCGCACTCGGGCTGTACGAGCAGCCAGCGTTTCCACTCGGCTAGTTGCACATATTTTTGGAATACGGGCCGCTCCAGATCGTTGAGCAGTGTGCCCCATTCAAAAGGTTGCGGGCCGTACGCCACTCCCGGAATTTCGAGCGAGCCGCGCCATTGCTGGTAGGCCCAGGGCGTGGGCACGCCAAAGGGCGGCTTGATGAGCAGAAGGGGCAGGGATTGCAGTGCGCAGGGCTCCACGATTTCCCCGCGCCCCTTACACACGGCTGCGCCCTGGTGAATGAAAAACGGAATGTCGCTGCCGAGTTCTGTGGCGAGGTGTGTGAGTTCCTCCCGGGGTAACCGCGTCCGGAAAAGATGATCCAGCGCGAGGAGCACCGTTGCAGCGTCGCTGCTGCCCCCGCCGAGCCCCGCACCATGAGGAATCTCCTTTTTGAGATGCAACTTCACGTGGGGCTGAAAGCCGTAGGTTTCGCAGAAGCGCTTCACCGCGCGTACCGCGAGGTTTTCATCGCCTGTCGGCAGCGTGGGGTCGGAGCAGGTAAAGACGAGCCCTCCGTCATCGTTCAATTCAATCTCGAGCGTGTCGAAAATCGAGATGGGAGCCATGAGCGTTTCGATCTCGTGAAAGCCATCCTCCCTCCGCCGCAGGATGCGGAGAGACAGATTCACTTTTGCAGGTGCTAGAAATTCCATCGCGTTAATAGGCCCGCTTGGAGCGATCGAGCAGCGATGAGTATTCCGTGGACCCGGGATGGACCTTGCTCTTGGGACCCGAAGGGCCGTCCAGGATGCGCTCTTCATTCGCCCAGAGGAAGATGCCTCCATCGAGCACCTGCACATCCTTGAAGTTCTGCCTCAGCAAATCCGCGGCAAACGAAGCGGCATCGAAGCCCACGGTGTCATATACCACGACTTTTTTGGTCTCCTGGCCCAACAAGCTGTTTGCCGCAAGCGGCGCGCCGGGAACCACCCGTTTCGCAGTGGGGAGATGCCCCGCTTCGAACTCAGCTTTGGCGCGTACGTCCAGCAGCAACGGAGGCACGGCAGAGCGATTGGCCATCCAGTTTTGCAACGTGAGACCGTCGATACGAATGATGTTCGGATAGCGCTTGCGCACCTCCTCTCGCACCTGGCCCCAGCGCCATGGCCAGTATGCGAGCCACAAGGCCACAGCGAGGGCTGCAGCCATGAGAATCTGCGTAATGGCAAACGGCGACAGTGAGCGCCGCTTCATCGACTATCGGATGTCCAGCGCCGCGGGCCGGCGCTTCGAGCGCGAGCCCTTGCCTTCGATGAGGCGCACGACGGAGCCGTCGTCCTTGATGCGAACGCCGACCTCGGTGCCGTCGGAGGTTGTGACAGTCTTGGACCATTTTACCACCCAAGTGGCCTTGCCACTCAGGATGGCGCCCTCGTCCACGGCGATACTGGCGATAAAGAGCCCGCTGTTCCCTTGCGAGGCGAGGTATTCGGATGCGACCTTGGCCGCGCGCACCACGTCGATGCCGGGTTTGTCGAGCGCCTGGCTGGTGGAGGTCAGGGCGAGGAGTGTAAGGAGGAGGAGTTTCTTCATATACCGAGTGCTTTGCGAATTTCGGGCAGGGTGCCCGCGCTGCCAAGCTTTACGTTCTTGGCCGCGATGAATTTCGCATACTCATTCTGGAACGTGATGCCCGGTGGGCGGAAGTCGAAATCGCCAGGCTTGTCGCGGAAATATTCACGGTGCACGCGGGTCCACACGAGGCGTCCGTCGGTGTCGATGTTCACCTTCGTCACGCCGAGGCGTGCGGCCGGGAGATATTCCTCCTCGTTCACGCCGCAGGCGCTCGGGTCGAGCGTGCCGCCAGCGGCATTGATGCGGGCGACCTCTTCCTTGGGAACCGAGGAACTGCCGTGCATCACAATCGGCACCGGGGGAAGCCCGGCCGCCTTGATGCGATCCCTGATGCCCTCGATGACATTGAAGTGCAGAGATTGCTGGCCCTTGAATTTGTAAGCGCCGTGGCTGGTGCCGATGGCGGCCGCGAGCGAATCGCACCCGGTACGCTTGATGAATTCCACCACCTCCTCGGGGTTGGTAAGGCAGGCGTTGCCCTCGTCCACCGCGATGTCTTCCTCCACGCCGCCGAGCATGCCGAGTTCCGCCTCGACGCTGATGCCCTTGGCATGGGCGCGATCCACCACGCGCTTGGTGATGGCCACGTTTTCATCGAACGGATCGTGCGAGGCGTCTATCATCACCGAGGAGTAAAAGCCGGAGTCGATGCAGTCGTAGCAGGTCGCCTCGTCGCCGTGGTCGAGATGCACGGCAAAGACGGCCTCTGGAAAAATTCCCTCCGCGGCGCGGATGATGGCCTCGAGCATGCGCTTGTCGGTATATTTGCGCGCTCCCTTCGAAATCTGGATGATGAATGGTGCCTCGCTATCGATGCAGCCCCGGAAGAGGCCCATCGTCTGCTCGGCGTTGTTGATATTGTAGGCCCCAACGGCAAACTTTCCGTAGGCCACCTTGAACAGGTCCGCAGTAGTGACGATCATGACGTGCCGCAGCAAAAAGTGAGCAGGGCGGAAGAGCAAGCCTCAATTGGGCGAGGGGATGTAAGATTTAGGATTTACGAGTGAAGAAATGCTGGCGAGTGGATGGCGTGCCTGGTGGATTCCGTCGCTAAAGCGATTCGCCTGTCGCTTTCGTCGTCGGGTGTTGTGGGCGGGACGTTTGCCGCCCTTGCCTGCACCCTTCATCTGGGAATACGGTCGCTGGCGATGAAAGCTTTCTTCCTTTCCCTGCTGGCGGGTGTCGCGATTGCCCAGGAAGCCCCAAGGCCAGCGAAATTTGCCCGGCCCATCCAAACGCAGGGACTGCCCAATTTTCATGTCGTCACACCTCAGATATACCGCAGCGCGCAACCATGGCGGGAAGGCTTTCTAGCCGCTGAAAAGCTTGGCATTCGCACGGTGATCAATCTTCGCGATGATGGCACCGACGACGAATGGGCGGCGGGCACAAAGCTAAAGCTCATAAGGGTGCCGATGGAGCTCGGAAAGGTGGACGAAGCTGCCATCGCAAAGGTGCTGGCGATTTTGGAGAAGAAAGAGGACGGGCCATTCCTCGTGCATTGCCAGATGGGTGCCGACCGCACCGGGGCGGTGATGGCCATGTGGCGAATCACCGCGCAGAACTGGAGCAAGGCTGACGCAGTGGCCGAGGCGCGCGCCTGCGGTCTGGGAATCGAAGCCTTTGCCATCTACGTGACGAATGCTGACCCCGCGAAGGTGAAGCCAGCGGCGGCCAAGGCGAAGTAACTTCTACTTCAGCAACTTCAGCAACCCCGGCCGCGCGTTGGGTATCCGCTGGTAAGCCCTCCCGAAAGCGACGATGGGCGATACGCTGGGATTCTGGATACCCAGCATGCGCGCCAGCTCGGATTCGAAATGGAGCAGCGCTCTATCGCTCGCGGGCTTTTCATCGAGATGCCGGAATGCGCGCAGCAGTAGATCAAAGAGCTCCGGGGCGGAATGCTCAGGCTCCGTCGCCAACTCCACCAACTCCACGCAGTATGAGGCGAGCGCCACGCGGGTGTAGTCCTTGCGGAGTCCCTCGCGTGCATCGCGCAGCACGGCCTCGCGCAGCGTGTGCAGGTCGGACTTTGCACTCCTCGCGAAAGAAATCTCGCACTCGAAAAAGAGGTCCAGCACACCACTGAAACGGCTCTTTGGCTGCAGCGCCCCTTTCACCACTGTCTTCAGCTTTCCATGGTCCATCGTGAACCACGTAATGATAAGGCTGGTATCGCCAAAGCGTGTTTTTCGGAGCAAAATGGCGGGCGTGGTTTCCAAATCGAGACGGGATGAAGGGGGACATGCGCCGTTTGGGCGAGCGCGATTTTTATAAAAACCGGTTGCAGGTGACCTCTGGCACGGGTATCTCCGCGCCCCTTTCACTCCCATTTTCAACCAAACATACCTATGAGCGAAGAAACCCAAACACAGCCCCAGCAACCTGCCAGCCAGGTCCAGGTGGATAATAAATCCCTCGTGACCAGCTACGCCAACGTCGTCGGCATCGCAGCCAACATCAACGAAGTGTACCTTACCTTCGGTGTGAACAGCGATCCTTACAACCCCGCGCCCACCGAGCCCGTGAAGCTCGACAACCGCGTGATCATGACGCCCGACGCAGCCAAGCGCCTTTGCCTCAACCTCAATGCGACCCTCGCCGCTTACGAGCAGCGTTTCGGCGTGATTGAACTCGACCTCCAGAAGCGCATCCGCGGCTAGTCCGTAGAAAGCAAGCTGTGAAAGATTTCCAGCGGCGGAGGGCTCGTGCCTTCCGCCGCTGGTTTGTTTTTGTGAGGGATATGTAGTTCGCGAGCACCCGCGCCCGACTAAAGTCGCTGACTACTTTCTCGTCAGCAGCACATCGCAAAACGTCAGCGCGGCAATTCCATTCTCTCCACGCAGGAGCGTCTTTTGGCTCCACGCGGCGCTGTCGAGATACGTCACCCTGGCCGCCTTCGAGGGCGTGGCCAGCTTGAGTGTGAGCGTGTTCCCGGCGACGCTTCCTGACGCTACCTGCCCCTTCTGGCCATCGAGGTAAAACTGCCCCACCAGCGCATTGTCCCACTTCACCGGTTGGTCAAATTCCAGCTCTATTTCGTCCGTCGAGACACCCTTGTAGCCCGCTCGCAGAAGATTCGGCGGGGTGATGGACTCGGCAAATTTCCGTCCATAGTGATCCCGCGTAATCAGCGGGTGAATCATCCTCGCCAGTTCGGCGTAGCCTGCGGGCGGAAAGTGGCACCCTCCCGGCGGCTCGATGCCCAGCGTGGACATGATGCTCATTTTGGAAAATGCCGCAGGCAGCGTGCGCTGGACCTCGCGCAGATGGTTGTCCGAGCCATTCACTCCCATGGCGCACGACTTCGGCCAGATTTGGAAAATGTGGGTGTGCTGGATATTCGGGAAGTCCTGCTTCCATGCGCCTGCGAGGTCGATGAAGTAATTGCGGTACGTCTCCCAGCCAAAGCCGCCTGTCGGCCCATCAGCGCCCTGGTCGTTTTCGCCCTGATGCCACATCACTCCACGGATTCCATGCGTGAGCCGTGCTTCGCGTGCGCGCCACAGCAGGCGACCGTAAATGGTCGTCATGTCTGCCGGGTCCGCAGCGTTGCGCTGGTGCTGGTCGATGCGCGTGCCACCCACCGCGCCATTGAGAATGCAGATAGGCACTTTCTCCGTCTCCACGAGGCGCTTGGCGAGTTCCATGGGCCAGTAGCCGATTTGCAGCCTGCCATCGCGCGTGCGGTATCCCG
>JAYUWZ010000410.1:0-1721 GCA_043753265.1 Verrucomicrobiaceae bacterium | reverse complement strand
CGACCAAGCACGTCATCTCCGCACAGAAAATCATGCTCGCCTGTTATGGTTCTCAGGATGACTACTTATATAGGCGCTTCGCGCCACCTTCGATTGGGATACCCAGTGGGCACTCGACCGGTTCGTCTCCCACACAAAATCAATCGCCCCTTTGCTGGGTTCTCTAGATGACCGAGACTACTTTGTAGCGTTCGGTGGTGGGGCCGATTTTGATGGGTAGTTCCTCGCCTTGCTTATGGTTGATGAGCTGCTGGGCGATGGGGGATTGGGGGGTGATGACGAGGCCTTCGCGACCGTCGCAGTCGATCTCGGTGCCGCCGCCGTGGGGGCCGATGAAGTAGAGGGTGCGGGCGCCTTTGCGTTCTAGTTCCACGAGTGCGCCGACGTGGATGGGGTCTTTTGGTCCGAATTCGCGGAGGGGCAGTTTCCGGTATTGCTGGATGGCCTGCATGGCATCGAGCGCTTTCTGGGACTGGCCGTGTGCGAGGTAGGAGGCCTCGAGTCCGCGGGTGTCGTATTTGTTCTCGGCCTTGTTTTGTTCATCGGTAGCGCCTGCCTGGGCGGTTTTTGCGGAGAGCAGGTATCCGTCGAGCTCCTGGGTGAGCACGGCGATGATTTGGTCGATGATGAGTTGCTTGTTCAATCCGGGAAGGTGGTGTGAACGGGCGGGGGATGCAACCCTTTGGGGTGTAGCTCGGTTGGTCGGGCGTGATTTAAAGTAGGGGCGGATGAAAGGGGAAAGGGGGGAGCAATGTTACGCCAGTTCTTGGAGTGCGGCAGCCCTCTGCCGCTTTGGATGGTGGGCGTAGGAGGGGCGGTATGGCTGAGTGATCGCAAGGGAGAATCTGTATAGTTTTCCCTGCCTGCCCCCTAAAAATCCCACCTCCATCCAAAGCGGCAGAGGACCGCCGCACTCCAAGAACTGGCGTAGGTTTGTGTGTGCCCATTCCACCTTTACCACCCGCACTACCCATACTTTAAATCATACCTCTGTTGGCCCAGGAAAGGATTGGCACACGCGACTTCTTTGAGATGGAAGGGGTGCCCGCCTCCCTCCGCCTTCGCCCTCCGCCAGAGCGGGAGCAAGCTCCCGCACTCCAGATTGGCAGACCGTTTTTCTAAGCACGAACTTTCGCTATGTTAGCGGTATTCGGCCTTGAGCCACTCAGTTCACATACGCTGCCTCGTTTGAGAGCAGGAGGGATTGGACGTAGGTTTCCCAAGGGGTGAGGGGTTTGCGCTCGACGCGTTCGCCTTCGTTGGAGATGGCTCCGAAGCGGGAGTCCGCGCGGCGCTGGTTGCGGGCCTTGGGCTTGCCGGTGGCGGTGCCTGTTACGATAGCGACCATCTCATCCTGCTCGCGGGCTTCGCCCTGGATGAATGCCACGCCGAGTGCGATTTCGCGCTGGTTGGCGGCGCGCTGGAAGATGACCTGATAGACGGCCATAATGCGGGCGATGTCGGTGCTGGTGCTGGCGATTTCCGGACGGGCAAGAATCTTGCGGCTCACGTCCACGGCCATGCTGCTGTTCATGAGGAAGAGCGCCTGCTGGGGCACCACGGTGCTGGTGCGCTTGGAGTTCGGCATGTCTGGGTCGCTAAAGTCGAAGTGCGCCATGAGGTCGGGCAGGTTGCCGCGATCCACGTAGCCGTAGACCGAGCGGCGGTAGCTGTAGGGCTCCTCGGTGAGGTTGATGGATTTGCCGCCGAGGGTCTTGTCG
>JAYUWZ010000409.1:0-3967 GCA_043753265.1 Verrucomicrobiaceae bacterium | reverse complement strand
CTGCGACCCTAGCGGTCGCCGGTCTGGGGCTTGTGCTGCGCGTGAGTGCCGGTGAATGGGCCATCCTCAGTGTTGCCGCAGGGCTCGTCTGGGCGGCGGAGGCGATGAACTCGGCGGTGGAATCGCTCGGGGATCGGGTGACGTTGGAGCAGGACGAACGGATCGGGCGCGCGAAAGATTTGGCAGCCGGGGCGGTGCTGCTGGCTGCGATTGGGGCGGCCATCGCGGGGGCGTGTGTTTTTGTGCCGCGGTTGATTGGGCTTCTGTAATACGGGTGCCGCGAGCAGGCTGGGAGTTGAGGTAGTGGCGGGACGTCGTAGGTAGTCCCGCCTTTAGGCGGAATGAATCCTTCGAAGCACATTGAGATCCTGAGCAAAAGAGGACGCCTATCTGCAAAACTTCACGGTTCCTTCCGCTTAAAGGCGGGACTACGTACGACGCTGTGCCATCGTTTCTGTCCACACGCGTTTTAGGATGCTCTACGTTTTGTGCTCTGAGCGGGCTGCTCGGGCCTCGCGCTTGAGGCGGCCGCAGAGTTTGAAAAATTTCACGGTGTCGCGCCATGGGTGGATCTTGCTCACTTCATCGCCATACACGGTGCTCACGGTCGCCACGCCGATGGCGCAGCCTTTGCGGGCGGCGATGGCGAGCATCTCGGTCTCGAAATCGAACGCGCTACTCTCGGTATCCGTGAAGGCTGAGGCGAGCGAGCGGGCAAACATGCGGAAGCCGCACTGGGTATCGGGCACCTGCTGGCCGATGATGCCGCTGATTTTCCAGCTCATGAACCGGTTGGTGCATTTGCGCACGAAGGGCATGGTGCGCACGTCGCTCATGCGATTGCCGACAATCATAGGCGCACCGGTTTCGTTGGCTGCGGTGAGGAAATGCGGGATTTCCTCGGGCAGATGCTGGCCGTCGCCATCGAGGATGAGGATGAACTCCACCGACTCGCGGGCGAGCAGAGCTTTCAGGCCGGTCTTGATGGCAGCACCCTTCCCCTCATTCTTTTCGTGGCGGATTACCTCCACCCCGGCGGCCCGGGCTTCGTCGGACGTTTTGTCCGCCGAGCCGTCATCGATGACCAGCACCGTGTCGAGCTGGGCCTTGGCCCGGGAAGCCACGTCGCGGATCTGCTTCTCCTCGTAGTAAGCGGGGATAAGGGCTGCGACGTTGGCGCGGGTGGCGGTCGGCATGGTTGCGTGTAGGGGCAATAGCAGGAGCAGTGCAAGCGCCGGGGTATTTGACAGGCAAATCGCTGGCACTATGATTCCAGATATGTCGCTCGTCTTGCGCCACGACTTTTCGGTTTCTGAAAAGGATTACCTCAATGGGGAGGAACTTTCGCATGTCCCCCACGAATACCTCAATGGTGTTGTCTATGGAATGGCAGGTGGCACGCGAGCTCATGCAGCGATTGCCGGGAACATCTTTGCTGCTCTGCATGGTCAGCTTCGCAGTAAGCGCTGCCGAGCATATCACGAGGCCATGAGGCTCCGAATCGAGCGTGGCGAAGACCTTCGTTTTTACTACCCGGATGCAATGGTCGTGTGCCAGGAATCCGCGAGCGAGGTTTGGGAGGATGCGCCGAGTGTTGTCGTCGAAGTCCTTTCCGATGGCACCGACCGGGTTGGTCTCGGCGAGAAACGCGATGCCTATTTTGGAATCGCATCCCTGCACACCTACCTCGTCGTGGATTCGCGGCGGATGGAGGTCACGGTCTTTCACCGTGAGGGAGACTCATGGACAGCGGCGATGATTCGCGATGCCGCTGAGGTCATCCACCTTCCCGAAATCGAGTGCGAGCTGGGGGTCGCTGAAATTTACGAGGGCGCGCTGCAGGCTACTTGATGCCGTGCTTCACGCGGGGGTCGTAGTCGGCGGCGTGGTAGGAGCTGCGGACGAGCGGGCCGCTGGCGACAAATTCGAAGCCTTTCTCGTAGCCGACCACCTCGTAGCGCTTGAACGCATCTGGGTGGATGTAATCGACCACGGGGAGGTGCTGCGGGCTGGGGCGCAGGTACTGGCCGAGGGTGAGCACCTGCACACCGGCGGCGCGGAGGTCGTCCATGGCCTGGAAAAGCTCCGGCTCCGTTTCGCCGAGGCCGAGCATGAGGCCGCTCTTGGTTACCATGTCGGGGACGATTTCTTTCATCCGGCGCAGCACCTTGAGCGACAGCTGGTATTTGGCACGGGAGCGCACGGCGGGTGTGAGGCGCTCGACGGTTTCCAGGTTGTGATTGAAAATATGCGGGCGCGCCTCGGCGATGATGGCGAGGCACTCCTCCTTGGCGTGGAAATCGGGTGTGAGCACCTCGATGACGATGCCCGGCACGGCGTCGCGCACGGCCACGATGGTCTGGGCAAAGTGATCCGCGCCACCGTCCTTCAAGTCATCGCGCGCCACGGCCGTAAGCACGATGTGGCGGAGGCGCAGGCGCTTCACGGCCTCGGCCACGCGCTGGGGCTCATCGGCCTCCAGGGCAAAGGGCTTGGCCGTGGTGACGGCGCAGAAGCCGCAGGCACGGGTGCAGCGCTCGCCTGCGAGCATGAAGGTCGCGGTGCCACTGCTCCAGCATTCCCAGCGGTTCGGGCACTGGGCGCTCTCGCACACGGTGTTCAGCTTCAGGTCGGAAATCAGCGCCTTCGTGGAAAAGAACACGGGATTGTTCGGCAGGCGAACCTTGATCCAGTCAGGCTTCCGCGCCTTGTGCAGCGCCGGGTCAATCGTATTGCAGGACATCACGTTGAGCCTAGCGGGGATGATGGGGGCGTCAACTGCAAGGGTTCCTGAAGGACGCCCTGCGTTGCGATCCCAGTGCCCGCAAGCTGGGTTCCCTCATATTTCGCGTTGCCGAAAGGCCTCCTGTGGGTATTCATCCGCCCCTCACTTTTTCTGGGAATGCGTCCGCGGCCCTTTGCGCGGCGTTCTTCCCAAGCAAGCAACCAACGCATCACACACATCGAAATGGCAAAAGTAAAACTCTCACCGGCGCGCACGAAAGCCGCCGCAGCGAAACCCAAAGGCGAAGCCAAGACCGCAAAGAACGGCAATGGCAAGATTCAGGACTACAAGGTCCGCGACATCGCGCTGGCTGAATGGGGCCGCAAGGAAATCAACATCGCCGAGCACGAAATGCCGGGCCTCATGTCCGTCCGCCGCAAGTATGCGAAGGAAAAGCCGCTGAAGGGCGTGCGCGTGACGGGTTCGCTGCACATGACCATCCAGACGGCGGTGCTCATCGAGACGCTGAAGGATCTCGGCGCGGATGTGCGCTGGGCGAGCTGCAATATTTTCTCCACGCAGGATCACGCGGCCAGCGCCATCGCGGCGACCGGCACGCCGGTCTTTGCATGGAAGGGCGAGACCCTCGAGGAATACTGGGACTGCACGATGGAGGCAGTGACCTTCCCCGGCGACAAGGGCCCGGAACTCGTGGTGGATGACGGCGGCGACGTGACGCTCCTCATTCACAAAGGCTTCGAACTCGAAAACGGCAGCGACTGGGTGAACAGCAAGAGCGGCTCGCACGAGGAGCAGGTCATCAAGAACCTGCTCAAGCGCGTGGCCAAGGAGCGCCCCGGCTACTGGACGAAGGTCGTGAAGGCCTGGCGCGGCGTCTCCGAGGAGACGACGACCGGCGTGCACCGCCTCTACCAGATGAAGGAAGCGGGCAAGCTGCTCATTCCGTGCATCAACGTGAATGACAGCGTGACCAAGTCGAAGTTCGACAACCTCTACGGCTGCCGCGAATCGCTCAGCGACGGCTTGAAGCGCGCGACGGACGTGATGATTGCCGGCAAGGTCGCAGTCGTCTGCGGCTACGGCGACGTGGGCAAGGGCTCGGCGCACTCGCTGCGCGGCTTTGGCGCGCGTGTGGTCGTGACGGAGATCGACCCCATCAACGCCCTGCAGGCCGCGATGGAAGGCTTTGAAGTGACGACCGTGGAAGACACTCTCGGCACC
>JAYUWZ010000408.1:0-3969 GCA_043753265.1 Verrucomicrobiaceae bacterium | reverse complement strand
CCGCACATTCGACGCGGTGAAGCTGCGTTACCAGAAAAAGGGCGTGGTGACAGTGGACCTGTTTGCGTCGCGCCCGGTGCAAATCAAGGAAGAGGTGCTCAACGACAGCGACAGCGCCGACAATTTCTTCGGGGCCTATGCGACGCTGGACCTTTTATCCTTCCAAACGACGGACCTCTACGTCCTGCATCGGGACAAGTCCGACAACCAGCCGGATCTCGACCCCGTCAACCGCTTTGACCCGAGGGGCGCGTCGACCGGCCCTGCGCAGCGCATCACCACCATCGGCACGCGCTGGGCTTCGAAAAAAGGTGCCTTCGGCAATTGGGACTACGGTCTTGAGGCTGCGTACCAGTTTGGCGATTACTGGACTGTGGACCGCAGCGGCCCGGCGCTCGACCACAATGCCTTCGCGATTCATCTGCGCGGGGGGCATACGTGGGAGGAGGCGTCGTGGAAGCCGCGCGTGGGCCTGGAATACAACTACGCGAGCGGCGACAAGGACCCGACGGATGGCAACAACGAGTCTTTCCAAAACCTCTTCCCGTCGAACTTCGCGCCCTATGGCTACATGGATGAGATTCCCTGGCGCAACATGCACAATGCCCGGCTGCACCTCACCGTGCAGCCCACGAAGAAGCTCAATGTGGAGCTGAGTTGGCATGCTTTCTGGCTCGCGGAAACCAACGATTTTTGGTACCGCAGCAATGGGGTGGGCACCCAGCGCACCGTAGTGGGGGGCGTCGATGTGCGCACCATTGGCGCGAGCAACTATGTCGGCCAGGAGGTCGATCTGGCTTTCACCTACAAACCCACCGACTGGCTCACCATCTTCACCGGCTACAGCCACTTCTTTGCGGGAGATTACATCCAGGCCACCGGGCCGAGCGACGACGCGGATTTCGCATATTTGCAAGCGATGGTGCAGTTTTAACGCGCCGGGATTCGGGGGGAGGATTGATTAAAGCGGGACCTACTAGAGAATGGCGCTAAGATTAGCCTATCCCCAGCCAGTCCTTCCCTGGCAGACATCAGCAACTTTCAAAACGCGGGCCAAAAAGCGGAATGGCGCAGAATCTGGAGTGCGGGAACTTGTTCCCGCTCTGGCGGAGCGGCGTAGGCGGCGGGGGGCAGGAGACCTTGCCAATCCTGGCCAACGCATTCCAAAATCGCCCTTATCTTAGCGCCGTTCACGGATAAGATCTATTTTGGATGGGTGTTGCCAGTTCGCTACTCGGACGCGCTGATTGCGCACGCCTTTTGAGATGGGTCGTGGAAAACGATTGCCTCGCGGCTTGGGTGGGCTTTTGTTATGGGTCTGCATATGGCCAACGTTATCACCAGCCCGGTCTTCGTCGTTCGCGACAACATCGACACCGATCAAATCATCCCGGCGGAATTCCTCACGCTCGTCCCCACGAAGCCGGACGAGTATGAAAAACTCGGGACATACGCGCTGGTGGGGCTGCCGGATGACCAGTATCCGGTGAAGTTCGTGCCGGAGGGCCAGGGGAAGACGCCCTACAAGATCGTGATTGCCGGGCGAAATTTTGGCTGCGGCAGCTCGCGCGAGCATGCGCCAATTTCCATGGGCGCGGCGGGTTGCGAAGCGGTGGTGGCCGAGAGCTTTGCGCGCATCTTTTTCCGCAACTGCGTGGCCACAGGTGAACTGTATCCGTGTGACGCAACGGAGCGCATGTGCGATGTGGTGAGCACCGGGGATGTAGGCGTGCTCGACCTGGAAGCCGGGACGCTCACGGTGAGCGGGCGCACGTTTTCGCTGAAACCGCTCGGCGATGTGAAGCCAGTGGTGGATGCCGGTGGGGTGTTCAATTATGCCCGCAACAGCGGGATGCTCCCGGCGACCCACGCGTAACCCCAAGCATCACCCCCTTTTCCCCGGAACCATGTCCAAGTCGTCGATGCGTGTGGTCATCAGCGGTGTCGCTGCCGCGGTACTGGGCCTTGTGCTGTTCCTGTGGCTGGGCCGCACACGGCCGGTCACCGCGCAGGATTTGCAGGGTGAGTGGGTGCAAGACCCGGATTTCATCCAGCACGCCGGGGCGGATCTGGATGCGCAGAAGCGCGAGGTGGATGAGTGGGAGAATTACCAATTTGCATTCAGCGGCGCGAAGTTGACGGGCTGGCGGCTGATTTTTGATGATAGCAAGCGCGACGGCCTGGGCTGGGCGCAGGGCAGGGGAGTGTCATTCGAATCAGACTTTGCGCTGTCACCGGTGAAGGGCGGCTCGATGCTCAAGTTTAGCGATCACGCGAAGACTGCGCGCGAGGCGGGCCTGGCTTGGGAGGGCGAGAAGCTGACGGTAGCGCTCGGAGAGCGAAAGTTCCGGCTGGTAAGAAAAGAGGCGGATCAGTTGAGGGCGCGGAACTTGGTGGCCGGGCAGTAGACGCATCGTGTGGCTCTAACGAGCCTCATATGCGCAACATCGGTGGATGGCGCTCTCCGAGCGGCATGCCAAAGAGAACGCCGAAGGCGCACTTTGCTCCGGCCTCTTTGAGCCATCCCTTGGTTCAGCCCTTTATGAAAGTTGCGTGCTGAGCCATTGGACCACGTATTCCACCTCTTCACGGGAAATGCTAAAGGATGGCAGGAAACTCAGCACATTGTTTGTGGGGGAGTCCGCCAGTAGCAAGATTCCGTCATTCAATGCTTTAAGCATCACTTCGGCGGCGAATGCTCCGTCCGGTGCGCCTTTCGCATCCACGAGTTCCATCCCGAGCATCAGTCCCGCTCCTCGCACGTTTCCTATTCGAGGAGAGGAAATTGCGTTTAAAGCGGCGCGCATTTTTCTTCCGCTCTCCCTTACTGAGGCGGCAACTGAGGGCTCGCTGTGGAGTCGCAGGGATGCGAGGGCCATGGCGCAGCCGGCGGGATTTCCCAGAAAGGTGCTCGTGTGCAGGGCCTCGCCTTTGGAGGGAGGCCAGGCGTCCATGATGTCAGCCCGTCCTACGCATGCGCTCAGCGGGAATCCCCCGGTAAGAGCCTTGCCGAGGCAGATGAGGTCCGGCACCACACCGGAGTGGTCGCAGGCGAAGAGTTTGCCGGTGCGATTGAAACCGGTGAGAATCTCGTCCGCGATCAGCAGGATTTTGTGTTCATCGCAGACTTGGCGCAGCAGGCGGAGGAAATCCTTGGGGGGCACCACGCAACCGCCGCGGCCCTGGATGGGCTCCACGAGAATCGCGCCGACCTCCCGCTGCTGGATGGTTCGGTCCAACTCGGCGCGGAGTTTTTCGATGCAGCTCGTGGAGCAATTCGGGAATTCATGGCCTTCGAGCCGGTAACCTTCGCGGACTCCATTGGGGCAGCGATAGCAGCTGGGGTAGGGGAGCAGTGTGGCGAAATCCTTCAACTGCTTGCGAAAGGGCTCGCGAAAATAGGGAATGCCGCCCGCGGCGAGCGCGCCCATGGCAAGGCCGTGGTAGCCGCCGGTAAAGGCAATCACACCCGGCTTGCCCGAGTGGAGCATGGAGGTCTTCAGCGCGGCCTCGACGGCCTCGGCGCCGGAGTTGCCCAAAATTACCTTGCCCGTGCCTGCACTCCAACGCTCGAAGGTCAGCTCGCTCAGCTTTGCGCAGAGCTCCACTTTCACCTCCGTGGGATGCACGTCGCCCATGGCGTGGGTGAGCGTGCTGGCTTGCGCCACCAGTGCGTCGCGCACGTCAGGATGGGTGTGGCCGAGGCTCGCCACGCCGAAGGCCGAGGTGAGGTCGAGGAAACGGTTGCCGTCCGCGTCCCACACATTGGTGCCCTCCGCGCGCTGCCAGAAGATGGGCCAGCGGTCGGAGAGAAAGGTTACGTTGCGCGACTCGTGCTTTCGCAGCTTCGCCGCAAGCTCAAGGGAGCGTGGGCCCGGGATGCTCGTGCGGATTTCGGGAAGCATCCCTACTTCTGCTCCAGGGGAGCATCTGGCTTCGACGCATCCGGCTTGGGCGCGTCGGGCTTCA
>JAYUWZ010000407.1:0-3971 GCA_043753265.1 Verrucomicrobiaceae bacterium | reverse complement strand
GTCTCGTTGCCGGACTGGTCGGACCACGTGAGGTTGATCTGGTTGCTGGAGGCAGCTTGTGCGACGAGATTGGAGGGTGTCGCGGGAACGCTGGAGGTGACGTCGTGGCCGTAGAACTCCACTTCGGAAACGTTGCCCCAGCCATCGCCCGGCGAGAGGTAGCGCACGTAACGGAACCCGGTGGAGTTGCTGATGGTTTGCTCGGTGTAAACGTTCTCGGCAGGTGCCGTGGCGATGGTGAAGAGGTCGGTGACGCCGGTGGAAAAGTCCGCGCTGCTTGAGCCCTGGAATTTTCCGCCTACCATCCGGCCTGCCCAGGCCACGCGCGGGGCGAAGCGCACTTTGGAAATGGCCTTGCTCACACTGCTGCCGAGGTCGAGACCCACCCACGCGCCACCGGCACTGGAGGCGTCGTAAAAGGTGGTGAGCGAGCCATCCATGGCCTTGTCCTTGGTCACCGCGGGGTCGTTGTTATACGAGCCATTGGTGCCGATGTGGGTGCCGGTGAGTTTCGGGTCACCTGCGGTGGAGGTGGTTGCGGTGGCCTCGTTGCTGTAGGCGGAGTCACCGTCGCCATTGTAGGCGCGCACGCGGTAGATATAGGTGGTGCCCGCAGCCAGTCCGGTGCTGGGGTAGCTCGTGGCATTCGCCGCCGTTGTGGCAATTTGCGAATAGGTGCCGCCCGAGCCAGTCTTGCGCTCGATCTTGAAGCCGGTCTCGTTGCTTGAGGTATCGGTCCACGAAAGATTGACCTGACTGGTGGAGGCGGTGGTGGCTGCGAGGTTCGTCGGAGCTGTGGGCGGATTAGGCTGCGGGTTGCCGCCTCCGGTCGGTGCGATTCGGATGTTGTCGATGAGCACCGTGTTGTCGCCGCCGTTCAAATTGGTTCCTTCAAAGGCGAGGACGAAGGTACCCCCTACCGTGGTGAATTGTGCGGTGTAGTCTGCGTAGTTCGTCGCGGTCTGCGGCGGCGCGTACGTGCCGAGCACGGTGCCATCGAGTTTCACGCGCCAGGTATTGCCTGCCTGGGAAAAGCTGCGCTGAGCGGCCGAAAAAGTCAGCGTGTAGGGTATGTCGGCAACGAAGCCTGAGACGGACTGCTGGAAGTTTCCATTGCCCTGGATGAATGCCACCTGGCTGCCTTGAGGCGCGCCGGGATTGCTACCTGTGAAGCCGCTGCCATTCGCAGCAATGCCTCCTGCGCTAAAGGTCCACGTGCCTCCCGAAGGCGTATACTGGAAATTATTCGCGCCGACGCTGGGCGTTTCGAATCCGAAGTTGAGGATGGAGAGTGGCTCGCCGGGATTGCCGCCACCGCTTGCCGTGGGATGCAGGTGTGCGCTGGGGATGATGGCCTTGGGTGTGAGCGGGCTTGACCACAGGAGCTTTGCCACGGCGTCGCCACCGCCTTCGAAGTATTCCATCACGATGTCGTATTTTTGGCCCGCATTGAGGCTCAATGTGGGAGTTCCCGTGCGCTCGGTGGCCGGGTGGCCGGTCCAGTCATCGACGAGTTGCACGCCGTTGACCCAAAGCCGCACGCCGTCATCCGTGTTGGTGAAAAATGTGAATGTGTCGGACACGGAAGGCTGGACCTGGCCCGACCAGCGGACGGAGATGTTATCGACAGGGATAGTCCCGCCGGGTGTGCCTCCCGCCCAGTCGAAATTTATTGTAGCATCCGTGCGCGTGAGGGCAGGGGAGCCTGTGAGATTTCCGTTGGCAAAGTAGTCGCCTTTCAGCCCCACGCCACCGAGCGCGCCCATGGTGGGATACAGCCGGCCTTGCGGGATGATTTGCTTTGTCTGCGAGGTGCTTGCCCAAAAGAGTTGCACGAGCGCGCCGAAGTCGTTGTCAAAGTATTCGAGCTCGATGTCGTATTTCTGGCCACCCGTGAGTGCAATTGTGCCGCTGTGCTCCTCGGGGCCGTGGGCGTTCCAGTCATTGATCAACTGGGTGCCATTCACCCACAGGCGCACGCCGTCGTCCGAGTTCGTGGTGAAGGTGTAGGTTTCAGAAAATTCCGGCTGCACCTGGCCGCTCCAATACACCGAGAAATGATCCGCCGGGAGTCCGGCTGCCGGAACATCCGCCCATGTGAAATTCACGGTGGCGTCGGTGCGCGTCAGAGCCGGCGTGCCGGTCATGGCTTGGTTTGCAAAGTATTCGCCCCTCAGACCTGTGCCCGTAACGCCTCCCGGCGGATAGAGCCGGTTTTGCGGAATGAGCGCCTTGGGTGTGGAACTGCTCGACCAGCGCAATTCCGCCACGGCCCCGCCACCGCTGTCGAAGTATTCCATGGTGATGGATACCAACTGCCCAGCGACAAGAGTGATGCTGCCGCTGCTTTCCGCCGTGCCGTGGTTTGTCCAGTCGTTCACGAGTTGCACGCCATTCACCCACAGGCGCGCGCCGTCGTCGGTATTGGTGTAAAAGGTGTAGCTCTGGGAATATTGCGGCTGCACCTGGCCACTCCAGCGCACGGAAAAGTTATCCGCATTGGTGGCCGGTGCGGGAGCGTTGCCGCCCCACTGGAAATTCACCGTCGCATCGGTGCGTGTGTGCGCGGGAGTTCCCGTGACGGTGATGTTGTTGAAGTATTCGCCGCGCAGGCCGGTGCCTGTCTGGGCATGGGCCCAAGGCAACAGTGATGCGACGAAAAAGATCGCCACCAGTCTCTGGCAAAGACGACGCCAGAGCGGAAGTGATGCTTGTTTAGGGGCGGGCGAAGCCCCGCGGGCGGAGGTAGACCACGTGTTCATAGGAGTGGAGGGGCCGAAATGAGTTCGGCAGTCGGTGTTACTGTGCGGAGGGCACCGTTTTCAGCGCGCAAACGCCGAAAGGCGGTTTGGAAGAAGTAACACTGATGGTGTCGAAAATAACGGGGATGTCAACAAGAAGTGTATACAGAATACAATCTACAAGACTGACAAGGCCCGCCTCGTCTTTGGAAACTTAGCGCGCCGCATCAATGAAGTCTCTGGTCACTGCTCAAGCGCTTTGGCTTACTCCCCGTGGTGCCGCCGATGACTGAGCACAATGCCCGCAGTGAACAGCAACCCGCCTGCGACCGCAGGCGCGAGATGGATGACATCAGTATAATTGATCGGAAAGTGGACACCGATGGCGCAGACGAAACCGCACAGCCCCGCGAGAAGCAAGGCCTGCCACAGATGCGGGGCAGGGCGGCCCTTCCAAACGATGGCGAGGACGAGGAGGCCGGTCGTGAAGAGCCCGCCACCGAAACCAGCACGATCATGGGCAATGAGCGGGATCAGACGCGGGTTGATGGCGTTCATCTGCGCAACGGTCAGGCCGAGATATTCGAGGTCTTGCGGAACAAAGACACACGTCATGCCAACGGTGAGAATCACGGCCCCTGCGCCGATCATCCCCCCTGCCGTCAGCAACATCAAAAGCCGCCCCAGCCCATCGCGACTATGCCACTCTCTCGGTCGCCAAGCTGGTGCGAGCAGCGGGTATTTGCCAACGACCGAAGCCTTCCCCGTGGAGGGGAGCGCCCCATTAGTTGGCAGACAGAGGCTTCGCGTGAGGTAAAGCCCGCCAAAGTTGACCGGTAAAAGAGCCAGCGTGGCCCATCCGTGCCAGGTATCGAGGTACCCATAGCTCAGGTAGGCGAGAAAGCTGGCAAAACCGGTGAGCGCGGTGATGAGGAGAATCCACCAGGCCCACGCCTCGCCGGCCTTGAGCGGAAAAAGGGCCAGCCACGTGTAGAGGATGGCGATGGAGCACAGCACACCTCCAAACGCCACGCGATCGTGGAACATAAAGTGCACAATCCGGCATTGGTTGAGGCCACAAAGTTCCTGCGGCTGCATGCCGAGGAAATCAACATCGTGCGGCAGGAAGGAGCCAGTGGCGGCGAGGAACCATGCGAAAGCGCCAGAGAGCGCGAGGGCGAGCGCGGTCAGGAGAATGAGCGAGCGGCCGTCGCCAACAATGGCACCCAC
>JAYUWZ010000406.1:0-1724 GCA_043753265.1 Verrucomicrobiaceae bacterium | reverse complement strand
GGCGCGAACGAGAGCGCAGTCGCAGAACTCACCGACGGCACCATTCTTTTCAACACACGCATGCAAACGGACGGCAAGGGCCTGCGCGCAGTGGCGCGCAGCAAGGATGGCGGCGCGACCTGGAGTGCGCTGGAGCACGAGGCCGCCCTCCCCTGCCCCACATGCGAAGGCTCGCTGCTGCGCTACGCATTTGCGGATGAGCCGCAGGGCGGAGGCAAGAGCGTGCTGCTTTTCTGCAACCCCGTCGGGCCAGGGCGCAGCAACATCACGATCAAGGCCAGTTTCGATGAAGGCAAGACCTGGCCGCACGCGCTGCCGGTGCATGCCGCGAAAGGACCCGGCTACACGGCGCTCACACGTCTGCCAGACCAGCGCATCGGCGTGGTGCACGAGATCGCGGGAGGCATCCAGTATAAATCTTACTCGCTGGCGGAAGTGGTGGGCAGCCGGTAATTACCGGACGGGTCGCCTACCGCACCCGTCGCCTGCGGGAAGCCGCAAGCGCGCCGAGCAGCACAAGCGCCCCTGCGGCCGGCTCGGGCACGCTGGTGACAATTTGGTCCACCGCGAAATAGGTGGGAGTATTGATGCCAAACTCGCCCACGTCGGAGGACTGGATTTCGAACATCAACTTGCGCGTGCTCCACGGCAGCGCGCTGACGTCCACGTTCGTCCAAGTGTTCAGGATGTAGTCCTGCGCGTTGTTCGAGAAACGGTAGTCGGCGAGGTATAGCTCGACTATACCCGTGGGGGCATTGCCCTCATCGACACCGGTGATGATCAGCTTGAGCCAGTCGGGGTCATTGCCACTCGCGCCGCCAAATTTCTCGACGCCAAACATGGCATCGCCATCGCGCATGACGAGCGCGGCGTAGGTGGTGTTGGTGATTTCGAGTGAAAGCGGGACCTGCCCCTCCGGCAGCGTGATGGTGGGAGTGGTGGGCGTAAACGGCTCCACATAGCCCACCGCATACTGGCTGCTCCCGCCAAAACCCGAGCCCGTCCATGCGCTATATTGATTCATGAAGCCCGGCGTGGTCGTATCGGTGGCCCGGGAAAGTGCGAAGCCGCCCCACGAGGAAAACATGGAGTTGTAGACGTTGTTGAACGCCGCCCCCGCGCTAAGGAAGCTATTGGTGGGACGCCAATCCTCGGCGTACATGGCGACGCCAAGCGAAGGCGATTCGAGGTCGACGATTGCCGCGCATGCGCTGCCAGCAGTGAGGGTGAGCGCAGCGAATGCCGCAGCGAGGAGTGTGGTTTTCATGGTCTCTGTTTATGTGTGGGTGCAGAGAGACCAGAACGCGCCGGGCCGCAGAGCCAAAGGGGCACCACGGCAGAGCCAGCGAGAAGGGCTGATCTCTCATTCTTCTTATTTTGCGTAGAAGTGCCGCCCCGCACTCGCGGGACAGCCAATGAGCGTCGACCGGGGAAATATTCTGGCTTTTGGCTTTCGGCATTCGGCATTCGCCCCCACGGGTTGTGGTCGTCATGCCATCCTCTTTCCCACCTTCGCCACCACCCGAGGGTGATGACTGGCTGCCTTTCGGCTTGGAAAATCGTATCCAATTACAGCAGCGCAACTGCCCCCGATTTGCACGGGGTTCCTTCGCACCGGTCGCGGATTGTGAATCGCAAAGAACTACGCGGCGCTTATGGCCGGAGGGGTTTGTTTAAGCAAGGTGAAAGGAGACGGCCGAAGAGTGCAGGTGTGCCAAACAGAG
>JAYUWZ010000405.1:0-1724 GCA_043753265.1 Verrucomicrobiaceae bacterium | reverse complement strand
ACGCTGCCGTCGACGTGCTGGTTGCGCACGTCTTTGCCGTAGCTGGCGCGGGTGGTTTCGGTGATGTAGAGCGTGAGCGCCCAGCGCAGTGCGAGGATGCGCGGCTTGGGGGCGATGGCGGGGTCGGCGGCGACTTCCGCGAATTGTTGCATCGCGAGGTCGATGAGTGGTGAGGCACCAGTGCGGAACTGGGTGACGGCGTCTACTAGGGGCTCGCGGGCGCGGACCATGATGGGGACGCGGGTGGCGATGGTGGTGTCGCTTACGGCTTGAGCGTGAAGGAGGCTCGGGCGGGCGAACGGGAGCGCGATGGCCAGTGCCAGGAAGCTGCGACGGGTGTGGGTGCCGGAGATGATCCTGGGCGCTGGGTGTTGGGGGACGGTTGTGCGGACTGGAAGTCCACACCACATTATGGGTGCGTCCTCCGGGCTTGAGGATCGCTCGTGGTTTTGGGATGCCATGTTTGGGGGCGTATCCCTGCTATTTGCCAGTGCGAG
Organism: Verrucomicrobiaceae bacterium; assembly: GCA_043753265.1. Taxonomy (GTDB): domain Bacteria; phylum Verrucomicrobiota; class Verrucomicrobiia; order Chthoniobacterales; family Chthoniobacteraceae; genus SXWH01. The sequence continues at coordinate 1,227 of JAYUWZ010000405.1, read as the reverse complement.
GAAGCTGCGGCGGGTGTGGGTGCCGGAGATGATCCTGGGCGCTGGGTGTTGGGGGACGGTTGTGCGGACTGGAAGTCCACACCACATTTTGGGTGCGCCCTCCGGGCTTGAGGAACTCTCGTTGCCTTGGGATGCCATATTTGGCGGATGTGTATTTCTGCTATTTGCCGGATTCTTTTGCCCAGGTGTCTTTGAGGGTGATGGTGCGGTTGAAAACCAGCGCGCCGGGACGTGAGTCTTTATCGAGCGTGAAGTAGCCTGTGCGCTCGAATTGGTAGCGGAGCTCGGGATCGGCATCGGCGAGGGAGGGCTCGACTTTGGCGGTGACCACGGTGAGCGAGGCGGGATTGAGCACCGTCTTGAAGTCGCGTCCGTCAGCCTCGGGATCGGCTTCGGTGAAGAGGCGATCGTAGAGGCGCACCTTGGCGTCGACGGCTTTGGTGGCGCTGACCCAGTGGATGGTGCCCTTGATTTTCCGGCCAGCGGTCGGGCCGCCGGTCTTGCTATCGAGATCCGCTGTGCAGCGGAGTTCCACGACCTTGCCGTTGGCGTCCTTCACCACTTCGTCGCATTTGATGATGTAGGCGTACTTCAGCCGTACCTCGCCGCCGGGCTTGAGGCGGAAGAATTTTGGCGGAGCGTTCTCCGCGAAGTCCTCCTCCTCGATCCACACTTCGCGGGTGAGGGGAATCTCGCGGGTGCCGGAGGATTCGTCGCTCGGGTTGTTCACTGCCATGCACGGGTCCACCTTGCCCTCGGGGATGTTGGTGATGATGACCTTGATGGGGCGCAGCACCGCGAGGCGGCGCAGGGCGCGCGTATTCAGATCGCCGCGGATTGCGTGTTCCAGCACTGCGACATCCGTGAGCGACATGTATTTCGTCACGCCGATGTTGTAGGCGAAATCGCGCAGGGCCTGCGGGGTCACGCCACGGCGGCGCATGCCGGAGATGGTGGGCATGCGGGGATCGTCCCAGCCTGTCACGAGGCCTTCCATCACGAGCTCGAGCAGCTTGCGCTTGCTCATCACCGTGTAGGTGAGGTTGAGGCGGGCGAATTCGTGCTGATGCGGGCGGGGATTCCACAGCCCCACCTCGTCCACGAGCCAGTCGTAGAGCGGGCGGTGCACTTCGAATTCCAGCGTGCAGATGGAGTGCGAGATGCCCTCGATGGCGTCGCTGAGGCAGTGCGCGTAATCGTACATGGGGTAGATGCACCATGCATTTC
>JAYUWZ010000404.1:0-1728 GCA_043753265.1 Verrucomicrobiaceae bacterium | reverse complement strand
TCCCTCCGGTCCCCGTCGCCACATCGATTCCGGCCAGTTGAGGAGTGATTAATGAGAAGCGCGCCACACCGCCACCGAGCCCGCCATTGCCATTTGTGGAGGCATTGCCACCCATCCCTCCGGACGCAGCCACAAGGCTCGCGGCGTGCCGCTTGATGGCCACCTTGGTGTCATTCACGACGCCGCCTGCGCCACCTGCGCCATTCGTCGAACTGGCAGCACCGCCATCGCCGCCCTCGAAGGTCACGTTGCCCAAATTTTCCGATAGTGTGACTCCGTTGAATTCCAACGAGCCGCCCGCGCCGCCGGCACCGCTGACTCCCGCTCCGCCATTTCCTGCCGCAAAGAAAATTCCTCCCACCACCAAATCCCGCACCACGAGGTTGCTCAGGCGAACGAATCCCCCTGCACCGCCCGCACCGCTACCGGTGGTAACGCTGCCGCCATCGCCACCGGAGAAAAAGGCGTTGAAGCCCAGATCTCCCGCAGAGACTTTCGCACTCAGCACCGTTCCGCCCGCACCCGCTGCGCCGCCCTGTCCACTGCCCCCTGCCCCTCCCTCCACGACGACAGAGGTGCCGATTTGCCGCACCACGGTGGCGGTAAATGTGGTGACACCGCCTCCGGCTCCACCCAGGAGCCCAGCGCCACCAGCGCCTGCCTTGGCCTGTATGTTGTTCCCCACCTCACCGGCATTAAACTTTACCATGGCGAGGGAGCCGCCCGCCCCGCCATTCGATACAGAGGATACGCCGGTTCCGCCCGCACCCGCAGTCGCCTGGAAATCGCCACTCGCACCGGGCACCGCGACGATCACATCCTGCATATTGCCCCCTGCTCCACCCGCACCCGAGGTGCCATTCGTGTTTCCGCCCGTACCGGTCGTGACCAGGATGTTGCCGGAGCTTCCGAGATTCACGCGCAATTTGGTGAGGGCGCCCCCTGCTCCCGCAGCATCGGTTCCATCGCTGCTACCGCCATTGCCGCTGGATGCAGCAACCCCTCTGGACTGGGTGGCTTTCACCGAAACATCGAACACCAAGCCGCCCTTCCCACCTGCCCCGGAGGTATTCCCGGCGGTGCCGCCATTGCCTGCCTCCACGGAAACATCGTCGGCAAATCTCAGTGCGGAAATTTTTACACCAGAGACATCTCCGCCCGCGCCGCCAGAGCCATTCAGCTTGCCGGAGGAACCATTGCCAGCGCTTACCTCCAGCAGACTTTCGAGAAGGCCGAACGAAGCGGTGACTCCGGTGATTGAGCCGCCCGTGCTCCCGCTTCCTGTCGTCGAACCGCCGGTGTGACCTCCACCATTCCCGGCGCTCACGGTGAAGTTTCCGCTCTGCCTTCCTATTTTGGAGGTAACCTTGCTGAGAGATCCACCTGCTCCTCCCGCGCCAGTGCTGGCATTGGACCCGCCATTCCCGGCCTCAACACTCAATAAGCCATCCATGAATTTGGAAACTATCACATTGACCGACGTCGTGCTGGAACCCGCTCCCGAGTTGCCGTCCTCAGCCTGCCCGCCGTTGCCGTCACCAATCGTCACATCGCCATGAATCTCGGCAGCCGTGAGCACCACACCGGTGAGGGCACCCGCATCTCCACCCACACCGCCGCTCTCGCCCCGGCCTCCATTCCCGGGGCCGATGTCGATGGCTCCCGTAATGCTCACCGTGGACTTGATTTGCACCAACCCGACCGCTCCAGATTTGCCACCGGTACCGC
>JAYUWZ010000403.1:0-1729 GCA_043753265.1 Verrucomicrobiaceae bacterium | reverse complement strand
CTCTGACGCATTTCTTCGTTCGTTACTGTCTTCCAAGCGAAGCGCAGCCCTAGGTTTGGTCGCCCTGCGACCGCGCACCAACTGGTGCGCAAGAGTCTTCCTGTCCTCTGTCTACTCACCACTTCCAATCACACCCGGTCTGACTGCCCTCCACACGCCACAACCAACCTCCACCCCATTTGCGATTCAGTGTTTAGCGTAGTATTTCCGTCTCTGCCTCGTAATGTGGCCCGCACAGTGGCGCAGGGCACTTGCTCCGCTACTTCACCGTTTCTGCGAGGCATACCCCACGCCTCCCGTTTCGATCACTTTTGCATTTATGAACCATTTTACCTGTGCCTGCGGCAGCGTCCTTTTCTTTGAGAATAGCGAATGCCTGCAGTGCCACCAGCCCGTCGGCTACGAGCCCGGCACCAATCGCGTCATTCGCATTCCCGCGCAGGGCGCTTACCGCCGCTGCGAAAACGGGGAGCGCCATGGCGTCTGCAACTGGCTCGTGCCCCAGTCCAGCCGTTCCACGCTGTGCCGCTCCTGCCAGCTCACTCGTACGATCCCGGATCTCTCCATACCCGGAAACCTCGATGCATGGAAACGTCTGGAGGCCGAGAAACGCCGCGTGCTGTACACTATCGCAGGCCTTGGCCTCAGCCCGCTCGCAAAGACCGAGAGCCCCGGTGGCCTCGCTTTCGATTTTCTGGCACCCACCCTGGGTCAGCCCATCCTCACAGGCCACATGAATGGCGTCATCACGCTAAGTATCAACGAGGCCAATGACGTCTATCGCGAAAATGAACGCCTCAATCTCCGCGAGCCCTACCGCACGCTCATCGGCCATTTCCGCCACGAGATCGGGCACTATTACTGGGACCGCTTTTTCCTCTCCCGGCCCGATGGTGATGCACGCCTCACGGAATTTCGGAATCTCTTTGGCGACGAGCGCGCGGACTACGGCGCGGCGCTCGCGCGCCATTACCAGCAGGGACCCATCGCCAATTGGGCCAACCAATTCATTACGGCCTACGCCTCGGTGCATCCGTGGGAGGATTGGGCGGAAACGTGGGCGCACTACCTCCATATCGTGGATACCGTGGAAACCTCGAAGGCCTTTGGCTGGAGCAAGGAAGCAGTGCCCATCGCCTTCACCCCCTTCACCCTTCCAGATCTACAGGCAAAACCCTCGAAGAAGAGCGAAGACTTTCTGCATACCCTGAACACTTGGTCAAAATTTTCCCCGGCTCTAAACGAGATCGGCGTGAGTCTCGGCCACCGGAATCTCTACCCCTTCGTCCTAAACGCCCAGACCGCGCGAAAGCTGCACTTCGTTCACCTCGCGATCTCTGCAAGCGATAGCGTTCAATACAACCAAAAGACGGCTGCGTAATCAGCGCCTGGACTACCCGCCTTCCTTCTCGTCCTTATCCTCCTTCGCAGGTGGCTCCAGCGGCGGGGGAGTCACTCGCGAAATCCGTTCCGACACTTCCCGGAGCCGGGCTTGTATCTCCGACATCTCGCCAAGCTGTAGCAGCGAGCGTTGCACCAGTTCCGCGAGGTCCGACTTCGGTTTCTCAGCGTTTTCCTGCTCCTCTGGAATATCATTGTGTCCCTGCACAACGAACAAATCGACGCCCGCGTCCGCCTTGGATGCAGGAAAATAAACTACCTCCCTGCGTCCTTCTGTTCCTTACCCGCCTCATCAGGAAGAATTATCCGGCCGGTCACTTTTTTCAAC
>JAYUWZ010000402.1:0-3984 GCA_043753265.1 Verrucomicrobiaceae bacterium | reverse complement strand
ATCCAATAAGAAACTGTTCAATGGAGGTGCAGTTATTAAAGAATATCCCGCTTCCAAGCAGCATCGCCACTATAGGTGATGAGTAATTTCCGTAGTTTGCGCCTGAAACAAGGCCAACGGATGCAGTAAAGGCGAAAATGCCTGCGATCCAAAGCAATGCGTGTAGAGTAAACCTGTCAGATGGAATCGCTGTATGGTAGTGTTTCATACTGGCTTTCGTTGTCAGTGACCGTTTCTCAAAGCCTATATTAAACTTATTGCGACTCGTCAATAGCCAGCGCGACTGAATGCAGTTTGGCTTTTCCAATATAAATCTTCTCTTGCTTCGTCTTCAACTCAATAATAATGCGGCTTCCATCGGGGATATGTGTGTTTTTACTGACATCAAATCGAAGGATTGCAACATCGCCGGTGCTCATAAGTATATCTCTGTCAGAACTTCCATGCCAAGTCAGGACGGAATATAATTGCACCAGGTCTTCCGGTTTATCATTATCCGATACTAAGTAAACATTATAACTCGTTGGGACTCTCATTTTGTTTAAATCAGAGTTGATTAGTGAGACTGTTACCACATTCTTCGTAACAAGACGCTGGACGTGGGCAGTGATGGTTAGCTTGTCACCTGGCTCCTCGCTTGAGCTGGTTTGAGGAAGTGCAATTATTAGGATCCAAAACGCAATGAGTAGTAGTGATTGCTTGTGACGATTCATATCCATGCACTTAGCGCTAGTGTCTCCATCGTCTCCAGTTCGTTGGGGATTGTTATCAATATTTCTTTGTATTTTCATGCAGATTAATTTTACGTAATATCCAGCATCGGATTAACCTTCGTAACGCCTCTGTATAGCCTCGCTTTAAAATTCAGGTCGAAGACTCGTATCGAAGTTATCCCTTCTGCCACTACTTTCAGCTTAAGGCGAATTCTTAATGTTCCCCCATCAGAAAAGCCGGATTTTATTTTTATATTTGTATTATTATTTACATGATAGGCTCCGGTGCCAATTTTGTCGGCCTTGCGTTCAAATGGTTCTGATATTAGATTGGCTAAAATCGGACTGTCTGGGTGAATCTCGGCCGATAGCACCGAAATTTGAAATTCTTTATGAGCTTCTGCTACAATTCTCAAAGTCCATGGTGGCCCTGCCGATGTCTTCGTAACGTCCGGATAGGGCTGGAGTGAGACACGAACAGGTATGCCCCCTAAGCCGATGGGCGGACTTTGAAGTTCATAAACTTCGGCCCGGTACTCGTTTGAGCATCCCAATAAGAACAAGGCAACGAAAATACTTAAGATGAATTTGGAGAGCGTTTTCATTTTTAAGAGGCGGGTGCAGGCAGATTAGTCGCGTAAGCATTCAGGGGGGCTGTCGCGCGCTTCCTGAAGGTCTTCATCGCGGAGCGTAATGGTGACGGTGGTCATGAGGCGAGGTTAGCAATATTGGGGCATTCGGCAAGACGGGTTCGCACCCTGAACTTGGCCGGACGCTGATTCCAATGGTGTCCGTATCACCAGTCGGGAACCGGCCAATACCACTATTGATCCCCCTCTACTGGAAACCATGGGCGTAACGAGCGAAGCCTTGGACTGCGTGTGGCAAGCCTAAGCGCGACACCGCCTTGGTGGGGATTTCGGGCGGGTTGAGACTTCCGATGAAGTGAACACGAAAAATCCCGCAAGGACGTCTGAACTGAAGCTTGAACCTTATTCGCAAGGCGAAGGCGGTGTCGCCGTTACACTCTGCCACGCGCAGTCCAAGGCGCGCCCCGCGTTTTCATCGCCGCCCGCCTTGGAAGATTGTTCCTCGCCAGATTCTCACAAAAGGGCTGTCCACAACCCGGAATGGATAGCATACTTGCACCATGGAACAGAGGAGGGGCAGCAAGGAGGTAGGACGACAAAGGGCATTCATTGAACCCTGCGTGGAACATGTGGAACAATTCGTCGCGACTCACTCGATCCAAGTGATCGCCGTTATTGCCGATAATCCCGCACCGCGCCTCAAATTCCAAGCTCGCGCCAAATGCGCAACAACTGCAGAAACCCCGGAACCATTTCCCAAACCCCACAAAACCAGTCATTTATCCTACAGGGGTTTCTGCGCACCATGCGCCGAAACCCCAGTCAGGCGACTGCTGTCCGTTTCCGATACAGTTGCGAGACGGGCGGGACGCACCGCCCTTCCCGAAACCGATTGTGCCGTAAACAACCCGAAGCTCCCATCGCCGTTATCGCCGATAATCCAAACCCCTCACGCAAATCCCATCCAGCAAGCCCTTTCCAATTCACGATTATCGGCGACGACCCATCGCACATATTCCTGCCCTCCTGCTTTCCTTAGAGTCCGTCTATTGTTCGTGCCTTGCGCAACAACCTCAACAACCCCGCCGCCACCCCCTTTTTCGCCCTTTTGCGTTCCGTCGCCGTTATCGCCGATAATCACCCATCGCGCTCCATCGCCGTCATTCGTCATTCGTCATCTCGTCTCCCCACACCTTCCCGCTCGACAGCAGCGGAAAGGCGGGTAGGTTCCCGGCCCTTTTCACAAATGAGCAAGAACCTGCATGTAGCCATCGTTGGAGCCACCGGAGCTGTCGGAATCGAGATGATGAAGACGCTCGAGAAGCGTAATTTCCCCGTGGGGAAGCTGACGTTGCTGGCCTCTGCGAAGTCGGCCGGGAAGAAGCTGCCTTTTCGTGGGGAGGAGCTGGTGATCCAGGAGTTGCGGGAGGATTCGTTTGCAGGGGTGGATGTGGCGCTTTTCAGCGCGGGCGGCGGGATTTCCAAGACCTATGCGCCGCATGCCACGCAGGCGGGCGCGGTGGTGGTGGATAATTCCTCGGCGTTTCGCATGGATGCCGGGGTGCCTCTGGTGGTGCCGGAAATCAATGGGGCGGACATCGCGGGCAACCGCGGGATCATCGCGAACCCGAATTGCACGACGGCCATCACGCTGATGGCGCTGTATCCGCTGCACCAGGCCTTTGGGGTGAAGCGAATCATTGCCTCGAGCTACCAGGCCGTGAGCGGCACGGGGGCGCAGGCGATCGAGGAACTGCGCGCGCAGGTGGCGGCGATTGCCGAGGGGCGTCCGGTGGTGAGCAAGGTGTATCCGCACCAGATTGCCTTTAACGTGCTGCCGCATGTGGATTCCTTCCTGCCGGATGGATACACGAAGGAGGAGATGAAGATGCAGAACGAGGGGCGGCGCATCATGCATCACGCGGATTTCAAGGCGTCGGTGACCTGTGTGCGCGTGCCGGTGTACCGGGCGCACTCGGTGTCGGTGAGCGCGGAATTTGAACGTCCCATCACGGTGGAGGCGGCCCGCGCCGTGCTGGCCAAGGCGCCGGGGCTGGACATCGTGGATGACCCGTCGACGAACAGCTACCCGCTGCCGCTGAACGTGGCGGAGAAGGACAACTGCCAGGTGGGACGGCTGCGCATGGATTGCGCGCTGGATAACGGGCTGGCGTTCTGGGTGGTGGGGGACCAGCTCCTGAAGGGGGCGGCGCTGAATGCGGTGCAGATTGCGGAGCTCATTTAAACGTCCAACGCTCAACGCCTAACGTCCAACATCCAATGTTATGGATCGGCGGGTTTTGGTGAAGTAGGCGAGGTATTGTTCTTTGAAATATAGGCGAGATGCTACTCGTAGGCGTCTTGAAGGTGGATGGCGCTCTCCGAGCGGCATGAGAAAGCACAGCCGAAGGCCACTTTTAGAAAAGAGGGGCGCTTTGCGCTATGCTCACCCAGGCCGCTCGGAGAGCGCCATTCACCTGCTGCGTATTTTTCCCCAAGAAATGGGGGGTAGGTGGTTCTTATTCATGCCGTTGGCGCAAATGCCATTGGTCCGTCGCGTAATTGTCTCACTTGCCCAATGGACGATGATCGTCGAAGGTCTTCCTTCTTTATTGCTCCATCTGCCCGGATGGAGCGCCCCATTACCGTCACTCCATGCTCCTTACGTCTCTCCCAGCCAC
>JAYUWZ010000401.1:0-8372 GCA_043753265.1 Verrucomicrobiaceae bacterium | reverse complement strand
TTCCCTGGCCCGAGGTCGCCGTGGATTGGATGACGAGGTCCACGAAATGCGGCGCATTGAAAACGCGACGGGGCGGGGCGAGCCGCAACGGTTCCGCGATGGCGCGCTCGTAGGCGTCCTGTGCGATCCAGCCATTGTGCAGCATGCGCCCGAGCACGGTCTCCTGACGCTTCTTGGCACCTGCGAAATTGGTATGGGGATTGAGGCGGGAGGGATTCAACGGCAGGCCTGCGATGAAGGCGGACTCCGCATCGCTCAGGTCCTTGAGCGGTTTGCTAAAGTAGTAGCTCGCTGCTGCGGCGACGCCGTAGTTCACGTTGCCGAAATCGAGCCGGTTTAAATACGCGGCGAGGATGTCCTCCTTGCTCCAAATTTGTTCGAGTCGCATCGCGGTGGCCATCTCGATGAACTTTGTCGTCCATGTGCGCGGGCGTGGCACGCTGAGCTTGATGAGCTGCTGGCTGATGGTGGATGCCCCCGAGGATCGCTTCCACGCCTTGGTGCTCGTCCACGCCGCGCGCCCCGCTGCGAGCCAGTCCACGCCGCCGTGGGAAAAGAACCGTTTGTCCTCCGCCGCGAGCGCCGCATGGATGAGCGATTGCGGAATCTCCGTGTAGCCCACCTCGCGGCGAAACCTTTCACCTACGCGTGTCTCGCGCAGCGGCCGCCCGGCGCGGTCCGTGAACTCGATGCTCTCCGGCGGCGTGCGCAGCAGCGTCTCCGGCACCGGGACGAACTTCAGTCCGATCCAGGCGGCCACCCACAGTGCGACGACCACGAGTGCCACGCGCCGCAGCCTGCGGAGCCAGCGCTGGCGGCGGGTGGGTCGTGATGGTTGCGCTTTAGTCATGAGCTACGCTCAAAAGTTTATGGGATATGCAGCGAATCGCGGGTGAAGCCTTGGAGTGCGGTGGCAGAGTGTAACGGCGACACCGCCTTGGTGAGGAGTGCAGGGTGCGGATACGCGTGGGAGTGTGAAGCCGCGGCTTTGTTTCGGGACGGCGGACTATACTGATATGCAGATCGATCCGCCTACCGAAGGCGGTGTCGCCGTTACACTCTGCCACCGCACTCCAAGGCTTCGCTCGCCGTTCGAAATCCCTCCTTAGATCCCATGCTGGTTTTTTCTCACACATCTTCAACTCAGATACGCGGTGGACCTTGAGTTCTTTCATCGCGCGCTTGGCGCCTGCTACTTCAACGCCGCTGCCTGCACGAGGATCGACTCCGCCAGGCCAAAGCGCGACGGCTGGTACATCTCCTCGATCTTCGTCGGGGGGGCAGTGGCAATGCCCGTGGCTCTCACCCGGGCGAGGTAGCGGATTTGGTGGCGTCCCGGCCAGATGTTGTTCTTGAAGAACAGCGCGCGGTCGGTGCGGATTTCGTTGTAGTCGCTCGTCCAAGTGTTGCTCAGCCCGGCGTTTGCCATGGCCTGCGATTTGAACTCGGGATTCACCGCCTCCAGCGTGGCGGGCAGCGCATCGTCGATGACGAGATAGCGCGCCTCCACCGGGGCTGTGAAGTCGAGCGTGATGAGCACCCGGTCGCCGACCTTGGGCTCTCCGAGCGCGGCAAGCGATCCGTCGTCGTTGATCTTCTGGTAGGTGCGCCCGATTGCGTAGCCACGGTCCTTGCGCTCGGTGACGAGCGTCTTGGGGCGGGCCTCGACGGTGACTTGTGTGTAAAGGCGGCCCTTGCCGGGGTTCAGCAGCTTGAGTGTGGGGACCGCATCGAAGGGATACTCCTTCTCCACATACGCGCCCTTCGCAGCGAGCTGGAAGGCGGTGGATTGCCCCCCTGCGGCGATGCTGCCTTTCACTTCCTTGCGGCCCACTTCCGTGCGCTTGATGTAATCGGCGAGGCTCAGCACGGCCCACACGTTGCCCTGCGTCGTCTGCCAGGAGCCGTTGCGGCGCAGGTCGAAGAGCGCATCCGCAATCGCAGTGGTGCCGTCGGACTTGGGAGCGAGGCGTGACCACGCCATGAGGCGGATGGCCTGTGCCCGTGCGAGATTGCCAAACCAGTAGTCGGGTTCCGCCGCCTTGTCCTTCATCTTGAGCAACGTGTCGGCCATCTTCGCGGGGCCGTTCGACTCGGCAATCGCGAGTGCCAGGAATGCGCGGCTCTCTTGCGTGAGCTTGTCGCGCTTGCCATACAGCGTCTCGTGGTAGGCGGCCTCGGGGCGGCCCGCGAGTGCGAGCACGTAGCAGGCAAAGGCGCGTGGCGAGAGCTGCCACTGGTCATCCGTCTCGGCCGCACCGCGCAATTCCTTCGCGATGTAATCGAGCAGCCGGTTCAGGTCATTCTCCGGAACGGTAAACTCCGCTTTCTGCGCCATCACGAGGCCCATCGCACCGTAGGCACTACCCCAGAAATCCGCAGCGTCGCCGCCCGGCCAGTATGCCAGGCCGCCATTGCCCACCTGCATGGTGAAAAGGCGCGCGATGGATTTTTCCACCGCGATCCCAAACTGCTCATCGGTCTTGTTGATTTCAGGAAGGACGTTTTTGAATTCCTTCAGCCCAAGCCACGGCAGCATCGCGGAGGTCGTCTGCTCCACGCAACCGTATGGGTAGTGCAGCAATTCGCTCACGCCCTCGCGCAGTTCAAATATGCGTGAGTTCGCGATGCTTACGCGCACCGTTCCTCGGCCTTGCAGTAGCGCGGGGTCGACGCCCGCCAGCAATTCCGCATCGGCATCCGTCTTCGCCTGCCGGATTTCGCGGAGCAGGGGAGTGGGCCAGCCCACTTTGAATCGTGTCTCCACGGAGTCCTTCTCGCCCGCATCCGCAAACTCTGCGGACCATGTCCACACGGCCTCGCCGGGTTCGATGAATTCGACCGGGAAATCGACGGATACCGCGCCGCTCTCCGGCAGCGCCACCTTTTGCTCGCTCAGCTCGGCTTTCACCGTGGGATCAAATTTCACGCGCACCACGGCCTCGCCCTTTTTGCCGGTCGTGTTGTGGATGAGTGCGCGGGCCACCATCTTGTCGCCCACATTTGCAAAGCGCGGAGGCACGGGCTCGAGCATCAGTGGCTTGTTGATTTCGAAGGCCGATTCCGCATGGCCAAATTGGTCGCGCTTCGTCTGCGCGACTGCCATGAGCCGGTAGCGGGTGAGGCCATCTGGCGCGGCAAATTCGGTGGTGAGCTTGCCGTCAGCGCCCGTCTTCAGCGTGGCATTCCAGTATGCGGTGCCGAGAAAGTTGCGGCGCACAGCGGCATCGCCGCCTTTGCCAAAGCCGCCCACGAGGTAACCCTTGTTTTCAAATGCGCGTTCCGCCGGGTCTTCCTCCAGCAGATGCTCCAGCGTGAGTCCCGTCGTCACGTTTAGGCGCAGGAGCTTGCTGAAATACGCGAGAGGGTCCGGCGTTTCAAAGCCGGTAAGGCTCAGGATTCCTTCGTCCGCCGCCCACACCGTCACCTCTGCGCCAGCCACGGGTTTGCCGTCCATGTCGCGCACCTCGCAGGTCACGCCCACTTTTTCACCGGGGCGCACCGAGTCCTTCACGGGCTTGAGATTCACATACAGCTTCGCGTCGGGCCGCTTGATCGAAAGCTGGGTGTAGCCCATGCGGTATTCAGGGCCCTTGAATTTCTTCGGCGAATCCTGCGAGCCGCGCAGCACCATCACCGAGACAAATACGTTCGGTGCATCGAGGTCCTGGAGGGGCACTTTTATCACCGGGGCATTTCCCTCCAGCTTGGTGAAGAAATGCCTGCGCACATTCTCGCGCTCAATGGTCACGAGCGCAGGTCCTCCGATGGGCGTTTTGACGAGCACCGTGGCTATTTCGCCGGGACGATACTCCGGCTTGTCCGGCACGAGCTCGATCTGGAATTTGTTGCGATAGTTCCACGCCATCTGCTCCTTGCCGTATACGTAGAAAGTCGTCGTCGTGGAGATGGGCCGTCCGCCTGCGTCCTTTGCGGTGGCGGCGATGATATACAGCCCCGGCTTGCCTGCGGTATGCGTCGCTTTGCCGGGCTCTTCGGCCAGCCACTTGCTGCCCTTTTGCGCCACCTTTGCGGTCGTCACCGGCGATTCGCTCACGAGCACATACTGCGGCTCGCTACGGAAATTGTCGGCTTCATCAGCCTCTTCCACGCGATTGGTCTGCCAGTCGATGCGCGTGATTTTCACCGTGGCTTCCACAGGCTGCGGCTCCGGTGTGCCATCCGTTCGCACTGCGATGACCTGCAGGGGCAGCGCATCGCCCTCGTGCACCACGTCGGGCAGCTTGCGCACGCCGAGGTAGAAGTCCGAGCTGTGCGCCAGAAACTCCGCGCGCTCCGCCACGGTCTGCTGGTTGATATCCGTGACCTCCGCGATGAATTTCACCTGCCTTGGCTGCGGCAGTTTTTCATTCCCAGGGATGGTGAATTTCGCCGATGCCACGCCGCCCTCGGCGAGGTCCGTTTTGTCCTGCGCGGAAAAGCGCGCCTCGCCTCCGAGTTTTTCCTGCAGGCGCCAGTCCCAGATGCCGTTGGTGAATACGTAGTCCTCAAAACCCTCGGGCATGAAACGCTCGTCGCTCGACCGCACATTCCACGCGACCTGCGCCTTGGAGAGGGTCTGGCCCATGTAATACTTTGCGCTGATGGGAAGCGTGATCTCCCCGCCGAGCATCGGCGTCTTGGGCACGGCCACTTTCACCTCGTAGGCATTCGGCTCGTACTCCTGCGCGGAGAATCCGACTCCAATCGACGCCCATTCCGCATCCTCCTCTTCGCTGAAAAGCAGCGCTGCGCGGAAATATCCCACGATGTCCCTCGGGAGTTGCACATCCGCAGTGAAGGAGCCGGCATCGGTGAGCGTGACTTCCTGCTCCAGCACCATGCGCCCGCGCGGCCCCTTTACGGACAGCGTGGCCTTTGCCCCCGCGGGCACGTGCGGCTTGCCAGGCGTGTAGTCGCGGACGATGCCCTTGAGATGCACGAGCTCACCCGGGCGATACACCGGCCGGTCGCTGAAGAGCAGCCCGCGCTGCTTGCCGCTCTCGGAAAATTCCTCGGAAACGATGTCCTCCTCGTCGCCCCAGACGTTGATGCGGAAGCGCCCAAACTCCAGCGCCTCCCGGTTGTCAAAGCTCAGTGCGAGCTGGTCGCCTGGCGCCGTCACCACCATCCACTTCGCTGCCACACCGTCCTCTGCGGGCTTGGGGATGCGCGCCGTGCCATCGGCGGCCACCTTCGCCTCCGCCACGGATTTGCCCGTTTCATCGAGCAGACGAATGGTCGCGCCGGCCACCGGCTGTGCCGAGGTAAGCGAAAATGCGTGGAAGAAAAAGTCGCCGCTATCCTTCCATACCAGGCCGAGGTCCGTCACCTGCACCAGCGCCTGCGTGCCCGCGCGCTTCACATTTGGCGCGGCCTTGTCGCTCTGCTCCGCAGTGAGCAGCACCGTGCCGGTTTTGCCAGCGCCCAGGATATCATCCCAGTTCAGCGCGATCAGCTTTTTCTCATCCACCTTGCCCGTGATGGCAAAGTCCTTCTGCCACGCCGCAGCGCCGGGGACGGTCTTTTCATCGAGCTTTTGCAGCCACTCGTCCGAGTCCGGGCCTTCCTCTTTATAGTATTTCGCCCACGCATCGAGCGCCTTTGTGGCGGAGGCGGCTGGCACCACTTTCGCGGTCACGCGCACATTGCGCACATTCACGCCCATGAGATTGAACACGCGGGAGCCAGCGCGCTGCTGGTGCGTGGAAAATTCCTGAAAATACAGGCGCGAGGGAATGGGCGCAAAGCTCACCGCCTTTGTGAATGCCTTCCCGAGGGTGATTGGCTCGCGCGCGGCAGCCTCGCCCGCGACTGAAACCGTGTAGTCTTTGCCGAGATCGAAGTCCCCGGTGATCAGTAATTCATTGTACTCGTCGTAAATGGTCCCCGGCACCTCCACCTTTAGATTCGCAACCGCAGGCGCCACATTCACAAATTTCGCAGGCTCCTTCCTCACGGCCTTTCCGAGCGCCTTGCTGAATTTTACCTGCACGCGCTTCCCGGAGTAGACCAGATTGTGCGCCTCCACGCTCTCCACGCTGAAGGATTTCACCTCGCCGACTTCCACCGTGAAAGGCTCGGCCAGCTTGTATCCACCGGCTGCCGCAGGCAGTCCCGCATCCACCACCAGCTTCCACCCCTTGCCGGGAGGCAGGGGCTTCCCGCTGGTTACCACCAGCATGTTTTTCGAGGCCCCGCGATTGGCTGTGGGATCGGGCTCATCCTCCTCGTCGTCAGACTCCGCCTGCTTCTTGGGCTTCTTTACGCCACCCGTGGTGCGGTGTTCGCGGAACGCCTCGCTCCACGTCAGCCGCGTGCGGTCATCCACGCTGCCTTCTGGAAAATATGGGCTGCCCACTTTGTTCAAATCGATGGCCTCCGCCTTCGCATCGACCACGGCTTTGTCCGCATTGGTGAAGCGCAGCTTGCCCGCGACCGTCGCGGGATCCACATCCGCGGGAAAGCACAGCAGCAGCTTCGGCGTCGCCGTGGCATCGTCCGTGGACCAGTAGTCCACCATGCTCCAGCCCTTCACACGGAAAGGTGGTGTGGTGTAGGTTTCCTTGAGCGATCCGCTGAACGCCTTGCCTGCGGCGGTTTTCAAATCCCCCTTGGTCGTGATTTGAAACGAGGCACCCAGCGGCGGCGGCTCCGAGAGCGAATACACGCCGCTTTGCGAGGAGAGCCAGATCCACGTGCCCTTCAGCGCGGGCTGGATGGCGAGGGGTGAGTCCCCCGGCTTGCCCACGGCATCTTCGCCCACCATGGCCTCCGGGAATCTCAGTTCAAATGCGGAGCGCGGGGTCAGTTCCCGCTCATTGATGGTTTCGACGACTACGGAGACGGGTTGCGCTGCCGTGGCAGTGAGCGCAGCCAGCGCCAGGAATGGAAAGATTGCGAACGATTTCATGGCTTGGAACGGATACTACGAACGTTAGGGCGTTGATCTTTCAGCATTTCCACCAGAAAGCCAGCCCCGGAATGGAACGAATTATCTGGAAGGGTTGGAGAGGCGTGGGCAATCCCCGCACTCCCACACCTGAGTGTGATTTAAAGTATGGGTAGTGTGGGTGATAAAAAGTGAAATGGGCACGCACTCCAAGAACTGGCGTAACATTGCTCCCCTTTCCCCGTTCATCCGCCCCTACTTTAAATCACGCCCCACACCCATGAACTGGAATTGCAAACTGCGCAGGAAAAACGGTAGATGGCATCGCACGTATGCCCGTGAATATTTACCGAGTTGCCCCAGAGGGACAAAAGAACGAGCGCATGGCGTGCTTGTGCGATGCTATCTGGCGGCTTCCAGAACAAGCAGAGGCATTAGAATCGTGGCTGGCGCAGAACCACACCATCTCACGCCCGGTGAGTATGTCGCAGACATCGGCTTCACTCCACGCAGAGACGCCCGGGCGGGGGAGCAGCCTTCTCGGCGGAGATGATGCGCACCATGGGCGACCTTGGAGTGTCTCTGTTTTTGTCAGAGTATCCGGGTGACGAATAAGACCCCGCTTCGCCACCCTTCACCCCATGCCAAGTCCCACACTCGAGGAAGTCTCAGACATCATCCTGAATCGCCGCTCCGTCTTCGGCCTGGAGGTGGATAGCCTTATCCGGCAGGCCGCGAACAGGCTCAGCGCGCGCGCACTGCTCGAGTTCCTCTTGCGCATGGATACTGACAAGCCCGACTTCGTCCCAGCACTGGCAGCCCTGCTCGCTGAGGTCGGATTCGAAGATACCTACCTCATCGGTTTCAGCAGTGGCTACGAGCCAGTGGGCGACGGCTCGGCTCCTCAGAAGGAAGTGGTCGAGCCCAGCGTGCACTATCTGAAGCTCGTGTTTCACGACGAGCAGGCTGCTTATTACCAGTTCAACCTGTTCCCCAAGTTCGACGCTCCTTACATCCTGGGTGTCGGTCGCAAACGCACCGGTCCTGTGCAGCATCTTCGCCTTGAACTATCGAACGCCAGCGCGCTCCAACCTTTTATAGAGGACTGCCGTTCAAACCCGCATTTTCTGCGGGTCGAGGAATCGACCCTGGAGGAGTTTCGAGACGCTCCATCCCACGCAGTGTAAAAACTCCCCGCGCTCAGGATTCCCTTACCAGTTCTTCTCCCACTTCGCCCATTCCTGCGCTTTCAAAACGCTGCTGGTCGGGTTTGATGCGGGCTTGGCCCCTGCGGTGCTCCACATGTCATACGAAGAGATATTGAAGCCCGGCATCGCATCGTCTTTCGGGCGGGCTGCGGTGGGGGTCGTCCTCAGGGTCTTTTGAAATTCCCGCTCGGTAAAGGCAGCCGCCGTGGAATATCCATAGTAGTAGCCCCAGGGATCCTGAAAGCCCTTCACCTTTTGAATGTTACCTGTAG
>JAYUWZ010000400.1:0-1732 GCA_043753265.1 Verrucomicrobiaceae bacterium | reverse complement strand
CCTGTGCGCTCCTCGATCACTTGCCACTGGTCGCTGAAGTAGAAGTGTCTTTTTGTCAGTATACTACTTTCAGCACATTCCTTCCAAACTCGCCGCCTCAGCCCATCATACGCGTAGGCACCTATCGTATTCTCGCCCTCAAGTAGCAGCACCATCCGATTCCAGGCATCCCAAACAGGTTGCTGCCATTCTTCCCATTCTCCCACCTTCGGCATCCGCGTCATGTTTCCAGCCCGGTCGTAAGCGGCTGTCAATGCGCTACTTTCGATTGCCGTGATTTCATTCGCCCTGTTGTGCGTGCGAACTTGATCCAGTGTAGACGTTCCACTCGCGGCGGTTTTATAGTAATCCCAATTCCCGGTCGTATCGAAGCTGAATCGCTCCTCGTCAAGCGCTGCCGCAGTAAGCGCAGTTTTGCCGGAATTCAACGTGCCTCGTTGCCGTTGTGTCAATTGGTAGAGCCCTTCGTAGCTGTATATTTCGTCCCAGTTGCTCACCGCCGTCACATTCTTGCGCCACAATCTGTTGCTCGCTCGGTCAAACCCATACTGGATCCGATCCACGTGGGTCGTGGTGTCCCCCCTACGCCAGCGAATATCGGTGTTGCGATTGAATCGATCCTGCCCGGTATATTGATCCCCCCCATCCCCAACCGGCTCACCTGCCAATTTGATATACGTCATCTCCAAAGGGTTGCTCGTTCCGCATTGAGCATACTCGATCCGCATCGTCGCGGTGAGCCCCCGTCGAGTGTAGCGAACTAGCGGCGCTTCTTCATCGTTAGTATCCTGAATCTCGTAGACACGGCCCAGTTTGTCGTCTGCCCCGCCTGCCGTTCCGTAATTGAAACCCATCACCCAGCCCCCGGGGTATGTGGTCGTAAGCCGGCGTGTATGTCGATCGGTTCCATTGGCATACGCGTACCGAACCACCGGCGTTGTCGCCGTTGCCACGAAGCCCTCATGACTTTGATACTCCTCCACCAATTGTCCAAAACCGTTGTACCGCATCAGCACATCGTTGAGCACGCTGCCCTGGCCGGCCTCCGCCGCACTCCACGAAATCACACGCTCCAATTGCCCCGCCCGGCTGTAGCCTCGCGAAATTCGCCGTACCGCTCCATCAATCCCAATACCCAGCGCCGTCACCCTATCTTGAACAAGGCGTCCCAATCTGTCATAGACATAGGCGTGTTCAGTTCCATTCTGGTCCCTCATTTCCGCTATCTCTCCAAGCCGATCATAGCGATACTCCACCCGGTCATACAGTGTATCCGGGCCGTTGGCTGAAGGTCCAGATGGTCCTGCATCGTCACTGTCAGGATACACCTTCGCTCGAACGAGGGAGTTCGACGCCACCCCACTTTCCTCCAGCGTTGTCCCGTAGTGCCAGCGCGTCACTTGATCCCCGGTCACGGCGTTCCGGGCAATCAATACCGCCAATTGTCCATCAAGTGTATACTCAAACTCCGTCACTCGGTTCGTGGAGAGGTTCATAAAATATCAATCTACTTCCCCGCAGCATCAGATAGCACACGCGTCTTTGAATGCCGAAGTAGCACCTCCATACATTCGAGATTGTTGTTAGTATAGGCTATCCATAAAGGAGTTAATCCAGTTTTTGAAATCTCGATATTCGCACCACCACGGACCATGGTTGTAAGCGCGCCACTGGAATTGACGAGCGCTGCGTATGCTACAGGTTCATAATTGAACAGTTCGAAAAATCCCGC
>JAYUWZ010000399.1:0-1732 GCA_043753265.1 Verrucomicrobiaceae bacterium | reverse complement strand
GTGCTCGTGGAGGGTGGATCCCTGGCAGCACTGAGGCCCGATCCGCAGCCGTTTCGTCCGCAGTTTGATGCGCGGCCTTCTGAACCGGTGCTTACGTTTCCCAATCTCGGTGGTGACGCCATTTTAGTCGTGCCCGCCCCGATGAGTGACCATGGTTGCTACACGCACCTCGCGCGGTTTCTCAGGACGGGACCTGGTGAGCAAGTGGATGCATTCTGGAGTAGCGTGGGGAGTGCAATGCGGGGCAGATTATCGAGCAAGCCCGTGTGGCTAAGCACCGCTGGCATGGGTGTCTCATGGTTGCACCTGCGGCTGGATTCGACGCCTAAGTATTATAGACATGGGGCGTATCGAACGGTGCGTTCCGCGTCAGTGTGAGAGGCGGTCCCATTGCTTGCATGTGGGAGTGGAAGAGCCATGCTTTGCCACAACCCTCCCATGAAACTCGCAATCGTTCTCACCATCTTACTGGTCGCCTTGTTTTCGTGCATGGACGTGACGTGGACCGTGGCCCGCGATGGCGGGGAGCGCTTCACCACGCTGGGCGTGCGTCGAGGGGCGTTCGTCTATATCGGGGGCGAGAGCAAGGACGCGCCACCGTTTCTGAAGATGGAATCCCTGAATGGCTCGCGCTGGGATGCCTCCATGCACGGCCCGCAAATCAGCCCGTCCTTTGAAGGCGGGCGCATCATGGGCAGTTCCGGGGTGGGCATTTCGGTGATCGTAGCGATTCCACTGCTCGCCGCAGTCATTGTGGGATGCGGGCAGCTATTAAGGCGGAAGGCTCCCAAGGTTGCATGAGGGATCGATAGCTGTGGCTGGTGTTGCTCACAGCCATGCTGCGTCTACTGCGATTGAAGAGCAAACTCACGGATCTTCCCTCGTACGGCAGCCAGGCCGTTGAGGCGGGTGGGCGTGACCATTCGGGTGAAGCCGAGGCGGTCCAGCCAGTCCGGCTCAAAAGTGGCGGCTTCGGCGGGCGGGGTGCTGTCGTAGAGCTCGCACATGAGCGCGACGAGGCCTTTCACCATGGGGGCGTCGCACTCCATGCGGAAGCGGCAGAGGCCGTTTTCGAGCGTGCTCTGCAGCCACACGCGCGACTGGCATCCGGCGACTAGCATGGAGTCGTCGAGCGACGCGGGCGCGGGCCACTTCTTGGCGCGCGACATAAGCGCGGCGAGACGTTCCTGCGGGTCTTCGATGATGGAGAGCCGCCCGATGATCTGCTCCTGCTTTTCCGCGAGGGTCACTTCTTTTCCAGGGCTTCGGCCACGGCCTTGGAGACTTCCTCGCTCTCGGGCTTGGTCTTGGGCTCAAAGCGGGCGATCACCTTGCCATCGCGGCCGATCAGGAATTTGCCAAAATTCCATTTCACGTCGCCGGGAAACGCAGAGCCGGGGCCGCTGAGTTCCTTGTAGAGCGCGTGCTGCTCGGGTCCCTTCACGTGGAGCTTGTCCATGATGGGGAAGGTGACGCTGTATTTGCTGGTGCAGAATTCCTTCACCTCGGCATTGGTGCCGGGCTCCTGCCCGCCGAAGTCGTTGCACGGGAAGCCCACGACCACGAGGCCCTTGTCCTTGAACTTCTCGTGCAGCGCCTGGAGGCCTGTGTATTGAACGGTGTTGCCGCAACGGGAGGCGACATTCACCGCGAGGATGACCTTGCCGGAGTATGCCTTGAGCGAGGTGTCCTTGCCGTCAATGTCCTTGAGCGGGATGGAGTAAATCTTGGG